>CALGGN010000264.1 GCA_937915915.1 uncultured Selenomonas sp.
GGGACGCTGTGGTGATTTATATTTCCGACCACGGGGAAAATGTCCACGATGAAGGCTCTGCCCTACTTGGCCACGCATACGGCAAACCAAACCGCTATCTGTACGAGATTCCCATGGTGGTGTGGGCTTCCGATGGCTTCCGGCAGAAACGCCCGGAGAAGTGGGGAGCTATTCAAGGGGCAGTATCGCGCCCTTTCATGACGGACGATTTCATTCAAGCCCTGTTGGGGCTGATGGATATTCAGACTTCGGAATATGACCCGAGGAAAAATATCTTCGCGCCGGAATTTGACACGGAGCGCAAGCGTTTGGTTTCCGGCAGGAATTACGACACAGAGTTACGCCATGAAAAGATAGATGAATGAACAAAGATATTTTATCGAACGAGGAGGAGAGCAATATGTCATGGATTCGGAAAACAGCCATTGCCACGGGTGTCGTGGTGGGTATCACAGCCGGTACGGTGGGAATGCTCACGGTCAGTCACCGTTCGGAGGCCGCTATTGCGGTCATTGACCAGAAGAACATCGAGGAGGCCATCAAGACGGCGATCCAGACGGCCAATATCTTGACGGAGGAGCAGAAGCAACTCGCCCTGCAAATTCTCAACATGAAGAAGCTGGATGTGAACAAACTGGCCGACCTTCTGGGGCGTAACACCCAAAGGGAGCAAGCCATTCTTGCCGGGGATGCGGTGATTCCCGAAGGGATTCTGGGGAACAGGGACAAGTCCGTGGAAGCCGTGTGGGATGAGCGCATGGGGAATATCGAGGATGTCATCAACGGGAATATCACCGTGGTGGATATGACCTTGCAGGAGCAGAACCGGCAGAAGGCTCTCCATGAGACAGCCAAAGGCACAGCAGAAGTGGCAAAGCAGACCATGACCATCGACAGGCAGAGCATGACGGATGCCCAGAAAGCTCTGGAGGCATCCAATGAGGCCGAGGGTCAGCAGCAGTCCATCCAAGCGGGGAACTATCTCCTCTATGACATTCTGGGCAGCGTGGTGAACGGCAACCGCTCCAAGGCGCACATGGCGGCTTCCATGGCGGCTTATTTCGATGCCCAGGTGCAGGAGAAAGCCGAGAGCGACCGGATACTCTCCAACTCCACCAGCATTTCCAAGAAATGGGTGGAGAACATGCAGTGATAACAAGTGACTACGGCAGGTGGTGAGGTAATGGAGAAAAAGCATCGAGTGTGGGGACTGTCCGTCCTCTGCCTTGGGGTACTGTGCCTGTTTGGGGTAAGCCCCGCAGAAATCGCTTATGCGGCGAGTCCCGAAGGGGCAGTGACGGAGATTATGGGAGGGCTGTCCGGCGGCGGTGCGGGCTTTGGCTCCACCTTCACCAATCAGTTGGGAGGCATGAGCAAGAGCCTCCTCACCGCCGCCAAGCTCATCGCCGTGATTATGACAGCGGCGGCGGGGTGCATGGTGTGCTTCGGCATACAGGACAGCCGCACGGCCTTCTGGAACTGGATTTTAGGCATTGGGCTGGCTATCAATTTCGGGGACTTGCTATTGAACCTTTGGAGCGTGGAGAGTGTGTCCGCGCCGCCGAAAATCGCAAGCTATGATCTGCTTCTCAAAAGCGAGAGCGATCCAACAATAGATATATTGAGTCCCTTTATGCGCTATTACATCGGCGTTATCATGCAGGGAGCCGCTGCCGTTGCGCCCTACGCCATCAACCTGACCTTGATTCTTGCCTTGATTGACGGCTCTATCCGTCTGGCCTTTGATTTGGTTGGCGGGGACAAGGTGAAGTTTCTGGTGACTACCGTCCTCAAGGTGGGCTTCTTTATCTTCCTCATCCATAGCTGGGTGGGGACAAACTCCAACTATCAGCTGATGCCAGCTTTAAGTTCCGGCTTTGAGACCATGGGCTATACCGCCGGAGGCGCACAGGACATGATTACCGAGTATGTGAAGGGCAACCCGGATTCCAATATCGAGGTGCAGTCCAATCAGATTGTGACCAACGCCCTGAACTTCTTCAATATCTTCTGGGAGAGTGCCAGCCAGAAAAATCTGCTGACCATCCTTGTGGGCTTGGTCTGCGTCGTGGCGGCGGTGATTATCCTGTTCCTCACGGCTCTGGAAATGTTCATGGTGCGCATCGAGTTCTGGACGATGGCGCTTATCACGATTCCTCTCTTGCCCTTCGGTGTGATTGACAAACTGAAATTCCTGTCGGACAAGGCCATTGGAGCCATGTTCAACTTGGCCATTAAGATATTTGTCATCGCCTTCCTCTCCACCATGTCGGTGAATATCCTGACGGGGCTGGTGGAAAATGCCAAGGCCGCATCCACGTCAGCGGATTTCATGGGGAACATCAGTTACTTCCTGCAAGTCCTGCTCTATGCCTTGATTCTGTTCTTCCTGACAAAGAAGATTCCGGCCTTGGTATCGGGACTGCTCTCCGGCAATCCTTCCCTTGGGGGCATGGATATGAAACAGCTTGCTACCAGTGCGGCCAAAGGTGCGGCAGGGGCAGTTGCCAAAGGAACCGGGGCAGCAGGGCTTGCCTATGGGGGCATGAAAGCATTATCCCAGGCTGCCGGACCCATGAAAGCGTGGGGAGGCAAGGACAGCATGGGGGCAAATGCTTTGAGCTTCGCTGGAGCTGCCGGAGACAAGGCCATGTCCATGATGGGACAGGCGGCCTCTGCCGGTGTGAATGCCTTAAAGACACGGAATCCTGTGTATCAAGGGTATCAGCGGGGCATGTCGCTTTTGGGCAATCAGAACGGAACACTGAAAAATGGCGGTATTGAGGGCAAAGAATCTACGGGAACTCCATCTGCCGGAAAAGGTGCAGGAGCAGGGACAAATACGGGAGCAGGAGCAACCGTGTCTCCGTCAGGCAGTTCCTACAATGCGACACAGCCCCAAGGCACGGCACGAGGTTCTTCCAGTAGTACACCGGGAAATGGTCAGCGCATGAGCAGCAGTCCCGATTTACAGAAAACCGGGCAGTCACCTACGATGTCTGCTGCACATTCTCAGATGAGCCGAAACGGAACTATGGCAGAAACATCGGCTACGAACGGCAATACTCAAAGAATGGCAGGGCAGACTGCTCAAGCCACTCATTCGGCAAGTACGCCACAGCAAAGAATGTCCCGTTCACAGCAGAACACATCGCACCAAGCCCAGGGAAGCAATTCAGCCTCACATCCAGAATCCATGACAAGACCAGTAAATTCTCAGTCGCCGATGATGGACACGGGCAGACCGGCAAGCTCCATGCTTTCCCGTGATGGAAGTGCGGACAAGAGAAATTCCGGCAGGGGCGACCGCAGACGGCGTGATTAAAGCAGGGCAAAATGATTCAGAGGGGAGATGACGGGAATCGCAATGCGACACGAAGTTAGTCCTTTAGGAA
>CALGGN010000265.1 GCA_937915915.1 uncultured Selenomonas sp.
GCAGCATGACAGGAAAAGACCCGGCAAGGGCAAAAGGGAATTAATCAGTGTTTCCCTAAGAGTGTATGAGGAAAGGAGGCGGATATGGCGACGAATCAGACAAGGGAAAATATCCTGAAGAAGAGGCGTTTGAATCAGAAGCAGAAAAGAGTGCGCTTTTTCCGCTTTCTGTTTACGGTTGTGCTGATTTCGCTCGTAGTCTCGGCCATCCTTTTTGTCGGATATGCGGCATATAGCGGCGTGAGCTATTTATATCGGGAATATCAGACGATGTATCAGGAGTATACGGAACGCAAGGAGTCCAGACAGGTGGACGCACAGGCATCCTTTGAGGGCTATACGAATGTATTGATCCTGGGGTTGGATGACGGTGCGGACCTCATGGACTACGGCGGGCAGAATGCGGATACCATCCTGCTCATGAGCTTTGCGAATGATACGGGGCGCACGCGCTTCATCACCATTCCGCGGGATACATGGGTGACGATGCCGGACGGGCAGGGAACGAGGCTCGGGACTCTCTACAACGTGGGCGGCGCATCCATGATGGTGCGGGAGATATCATCCCTTCTTGGCGTGTCGATCCATCAGTATATCACCTTGGACATGAAAACATTCTCGGAGCTCATTGACATCATGGAGGGGATCGACCTTTATGTGGAATCGGATATGGACTATGAAGATCCGGTTTCCGGACTGTCCATCCATCTGAAACAGGGATATCAGCATATGGACGGGCAAACGGCGCAGGAGTACCTGCGCTATCGCGGCACAGAGCTCGGCGATGTGGGACGTGTGCAGCGACAGCAGAAGTTTCTGAAGGCGCTTTATGACAAGCTTTTGCAGCTCGGAACGGTTCCCAAGCTGCCGGCAATCGCGGATATGTTCCAGCATCGCATGAAGACCAGCGCAGAAATATTTGACTCCGCGCATCTTGCGAATGTGCTGCGCCGTCTGAGCAGCGAGGCGCCGCAGACCATCATGCTGCCGGGGAATTATGCGGCAAATGACGATAGCATCTGGATACCGGATCAGGCAGCAATCCAGGAAAGGATCAAGGAATTGTTCCCGGAATCGGAAATCATTCGTGAATGAAGGAGGAAGCAGTTTGGATATTCAAGAGATGGGCAGGGCCATCTGCAAGGCGGCGAGCGACAAAAAGGCAAGGGATATCGTGACCATGGATATGCGGGGCCTCATGTTTTCCACGGATTATTTTGTCATCTGCTCCGCGAATACGGCGACGCAGGTGCGGGCGATTGCGGACAATATCGAGGAAGAGTTGGAGAAGGCTGAGATATTCTGCGGGCATAAGGAAGGCTATCGCGAGGCTGAGTGGGGGCTTCTGGATTACGGCGATGTGGTGGCGCATGTGTTTCGCCAGGAAAGTCGTGAGTACTATGCGCTGGAGCGTCTCTGGGGAGATGCGAAGCTGATGCCCTATGAGGAATAGGCATGGCGGAGGAGAAAAAGTGTCCGTATGGGCCAAGCACCGTAGCGACGCTCCGTGTGGCGCGTCTTTCCGAACTGGGGGCTTTTCTGGATGCGGGGACGGGGAATACTTCGGATGACATCCTGCTGCATAGGACGCAGCAGACCGAGCCCGTCGCGGTGGGTGACGAGGTGAAGGTATTCCTTTATCTGGACCCGAAGCGCAGGCTCACGGCAAGCATGCGCGTTCCCCGCATGAAGGAGGGACAGATCGCGCGGCTCAAGGTCATCAACGTGAGCCGTGACGGGGCTTTTCTGGATGTGGGCGCAGAGCGCGGCATTTTTCTGCCCTATGCCGGCATGCGCGGCAGGCCGCAAGTCGGTGAGGTGGTTTGGGCGAAGCTCTATACCGACAAGTCGGGGCGGCTGGCCGTCACCATGGAGGTCGAGGATGAGATCCGCCGCGCTTCGAAGCCGGCAGAGGGTGTTCACGCAGGAGACATGGTGCGAGGCGCGATCTACAATATGACGGAGGCAGGAGCCTTTCTGTTCAGCGAGGAACGGTATATCGTCTTCATTGCGGAAAAGGAAATGCCCCGGCGCCCGCGGGTCGGCGAGGTGGTCTCTGCGCGTGTGACCTATGTGCGGGCGGACGGAAGACTCAACGCATCCTTGCGTGAGGCCAAGGAAAAAGCGCTGGAGACGGATTCGGAGCGCATCCTGTATTTCCTGCAGAACCGGAAGGGACGAATGCCTTACTCGGATAAGACATCGCCTGAAATCATCAAGGACAAGTTCCAGATCAGCAAGGCGGCATTCAAGCGCGCTCTGGGTCGGCTGATCAAGGAGGGACGCATTGAAGAACGGGACGGCTGGACCTATCTGAAGGAAATTTAATAAAATTTCTTCTGTTTTTCACGAGGAAAGATGGAAACAGCCCTCAAACCCTTGAAAATAAAGGATTCTTTGTTTTTTGCCTACGGTTTTGCCTACGGAGCAATCTTTTTGACGCTTTTTTCGAACGCTTCCAGTGTGCTTTCCTGCATCGCCTCCGTTTCGTGCGTGTAGAGGTCTTCCGTGATGGAAGTCTGCTTGTGGCCAAGCCTTCCGGCAAGGCCCTTGGGGGATGCGCCGTTTTCGGCGCAGAGCGTTGCGTGGGTGTGCCGGAGGGAATGCGGATTCACGTCATGGGTGCGGAGCGCATACCGGAACGCAGACGTGCCCGCTATTTTCCCGTTCTCCTGCGTGCAGATGAAGGAGCGGCGCACCGCTCCAGCGGGCGGCTCGGTCTGCTTGTGCATCTGCCAGATGCCTCCGTCCTTGTCTTCGTAAACAAGGCGGTAGGTCATCCCGTGCTTGATCTCGTTGGCGGCCTGTTGCGCCTTCCACCGCTTCAGCAGGGCGACAAGCTCCGGGCCTATGCGGATGTCGCGCACGCTGGACTGTGTTTTCGGCGGCCCCAGCCTGTGCCCTGAGGCGGAAGTATACAGCATTTGTCGCTTCACGTGGATGATGCCCCGTGCAAGATCCACGGCATCCCACGCAAGGCCGAAGGCCTCGCCGATCCTCATGCCGGTATGGTACATGACCATGAGGGGCATGTGGAACGCATGCCCGAAGGGGAACGCTTGCAGGAGCTCATCCAGCTTCTCCTTCCGGATGATGGTTCTTTTCACGATGTTGCGAGGCGCGTTCCGAGGAACCTTGATGTACTGCGCCGGGTTTGCCTGGATGAGCTCGTCCGGATATACCGCGCAGGAAAGGGCATCCTTCAGCGTGTTGAGCGTGACGGACAGCGTGCCGTGGGAGTATCCCTTTGCCGCAAACTGCCGCATCATGGTGTCAACGTCCTTCGGGCGGAGCTGCTGGACGTTTTTTGCGCCGATGATGGGGACGATGCGCTTGACGCTCGTTGCGTAACCGATCAGCGTTTTCGGGCGCACCTCCGTCGCTTTCCTTTCCAGCCAGTCGGCGAGGAAGTCCTGCAGCGGGATCTTTTCGCTGGTGATGGCGACA
>CALGGN010000266.1 GCA_937915915.1 uncultured Selenomonas sp.
CAGGCACTATAGGGCACAAGCTCGTTTTTAGCACTTGAGTTTCACGGATTTAGGGATTTAGAGATGTTTTTCATGTGGGAAGTTTGAGTTTATTATCCGAAAGCTTCACTATGGCTTCTATGATGTCCTTTGATTTCTCGTCCAGATGTGGATAGGCAGCAATCAATGATTCCAGACGGCTGTCAGTGGCAGATTCCCTCACATAACTCGTCTCCGGCCTGTCCATGGCCATAGGTACCAGGGTGTATTGGGTGGCAGGGACGAAGAATCGCATATCGGTGTCCAGGGCGGCAGAGAGCTGCTGCAGATCATCAGCAGCGATGCCGGTGGTGTAGCCTCTCTCCCAGTTGGAAATAACCTGTGAAGACTTGTGCACGCGTTTGCCCAGCTCCGCCTGGGTAAGGCCCAGTTCCTTACGCCTTTGGCGGATTTTGTTGCCGATGGACATAATTTTATCACCTCTAAGGGGATTATATCTCAAAAGCCCTGTCAGAAAAGAAAACTAACGGCATTTGAGAAAAAGAGGCCGCAGAGAGTTGAATAATAACGGAATCCGTTATATAATTAAACAAGTTTTGTTGACTGCTAAATTTGACTGCACGGATGAAGCTGCCCCGTAAGGGAGGAGAGCAAGAGGTATGGAAAGGAGCAACCCACGGTGAAACCTTGCTATGTTTACGGTGGGCAAGCCATGGCCTATGGCATAGCCAGGGCGCTGGAGGAGAGAGGGCAGGAGATTTCCGGTTATGTGGTCACGGACACCAGAGGGAACCCTTCCTCCCTAGCCAGCAAAAAAATTATTCCCGTGGAGGAACTGGAAGAAGCTCGGGTCTACGTGGCTGTGCCTGAATATCTGCATGGGGAAATAGCCGACATTCTGCGCAGTCATGGCCACACGGATTTTATCTGTGTGGACGGGGAGCTTGAGTACAAGCTTATGCAATCCCTGTATAAAGCCGGGGGCAGGCTGGACTTTTGGGAGGGAGATACCGCTGGGGATAGTCCTTCGTTGCCTGGCGCGGAGGAGCTTTCCGTCTATGTGGCAAAATCCCTGCATGACAAGCCCCTGCAGGGACAGGTGCATTTTCCTGCAGGCTCCAAAACCGTTCAGGCAGGCACAGCCCTGGGACGGCAGATGGGAACGGATTTCCATGATAACGAGGGTGAAAACATATCTGATAAAAATGGTCACTATGACGAGCTGACAGTCACCTACTGGGCCTGGAAAAACAGCCATGCGTCAGTGAAAGGGATAGCTCACTACCGCCGCTGCCTCCTGCCCACGGAAGCCGAGAAACAAGCCCTACTGGCAGGGAAACTAGATGTGCTTTTGCCTCTGCCTTTCTTATGCTGGCCGGATGCCTCCATGCAGTACAGCCGCTATAACAGCCCCTGTGCGGTGGCGGCTATGCTGGAAGCTCTGGAAAAACTCTACGGCAGCGAGGAACGGGGCAGAGCGGAGCAGATACTCCGGGGGGATATCCTCTATAACTACAATATGCTTATAGCCAGAGCCAGGGCCTTTGATAATTATTGCAGCTGGATGTTCCCCGTGCTGGAGCAGGTGGAGAAAATATGCGCCCCGGAGATAGAGGCAGTACAGCACTCCCGCATCTGCGGCCATCTGGGAGAGCTGCTGCTCACCATCTACATGCTCACCCATGGCCGGAAGCTAAGGATAGCCCACGGCAAAAAGAAATGGTTTTGCTAATTCTCCTTACATGTCCGCCCCCCTTGGGGGCGGGGGACCGCGCAAGCGGTGGTGGGGGGTGGAATAAAAGCAGGAAGGGGAGAAACGACAGCTTGGTATACACGGTTATTTTCGCCGGGGGCGTAGGGCGGCGCATGGAGATAAACTCCAGCCCCAAGCAGTTTATCCCCATCCACGGCAAGCCCCTTATCATACACACCCTGGAGAAATTTCAGCAGCATAGAGACGTGGACGGCATCGTCATCGCCTGCATAGAGACCTGGATAGACAAGCTCTGGGCCATGCTGGGGCTGTATGGCATCACCAAAGTCATAGACATCGTGCCCGGCGGGGACACAGGTCACGACTCCATCTGTCTGGCCCTGGACAGGCTCAGCAAGGAAGCCGGGGCTAAAGACATTGTCCTCATCCACGATGCAGTGCGTCCCCTGATCAACGAGGAACTCATCAGCAAAAACATAGAAGCAGTCAAGGAGCACGGCTCTGCCATCACCTCCGAAAGCGTCCGGGAGTCCGTGGTGGAAAGCAGCGATGGCAAAAACATTACCCATGTGCCCCTCCGAGAGCATATGTACGTAGCCAAGGCTCCCCAGTCCTTTTATTTCGGAGACATCTACAGGCTGCATCGGCAGGCCCTCGCCGACGGCAGGAAATTCGTAGACTCCGCCCACCTGTGCCACACCTACGGCTTCCCCCTGCACCTTATCAAAGGCCCCAGGCACAACATGAAAATCACCGACCCCTTGGACTACTACATGTGCTGCGCTATTTTTGACGTGAAAGAGAGGGAAGCAATATGGGAAAAGTGATGGACATGCCAAAAACTAGATTCCAGAAACGTATAAACGAACTCTGGCAACAGGCTAAGGACAAGGACTGTAGACTCACACAGACGGAATTCTCTGAGCGTTTTGGCGCCACCAGGAATGCACTTCTAGGCTGGCTGAGGGGCGCAGGGCAACCGGATGCTGACGGCTTCGTCCGCATAGCCTGCTCTGAGAATGTCTCTCTTGCCTGGCTGCTGGGAGATGACAGGCACCAGTCGGAGCAGGAACTCTGTCGGGATGAAAAAGAGCTGTTGGACATATTTCGTCGCCTCACTAGCGAACACAAAGAAGATTTGCTGACGATAGCCAAGCAATTTCAATCTCACTATGGACAAATCGTAATTTGACGTGAAAGAGAGAGAAAATATGGGAGAAATGATGGACTTCCACACCCACAGGCGCATTCTTGGCATCCTGGCGGAAATGGGAGAGGACATATCAGGAGGGAAAAAGCATAAGAGTACCAGAGCGCCAGGGGAGTATCTGAGCTTCTTCGACGAGCTGAAAGCAGTTTGCAGGAAATATGACTTCCGGCAGACCCACTACGGCAAAATCCTGGAGCGGCTGACCACCATGCTGGAAAAAGCCGCCAGGAAAGGCCATTTCCCCGTAAAAAAAGAACTGCGCCAGTGCGAGGAAATGCTGGCAGAGCTTGCGGCAGGGCTGAAAAAGGAAACAAACGTCAAAAAAGGCATAGTATTTCTCCCCTACCAGGCATCCATGTGGGACTGCATGGAAAGCCTCTGGCGGGCGGCAGACAGTGACAAAGAGCACTGCAATGCCTATATCATACCGATACCCTACTGCAATATGAAGGAGGACGGCACTCCCAATGAATGGTTCCTCGACGCGAAAAAATTCCCTCCGGGACTGCCCCTGCTGCCGTGGGAGAGGACGGACCTGAGAAAGTGGCATCCTGACATCATCGTCATCCACAACCCCTATGAGGACTGCAGCCTCGTCAACGCCGTGGAGCCGCGCTATTATCCCAGCGCGTTGCGGAAATGCACGGACAAGCTGGTCTACATCCCCTATTTCATTGTCGGGCGCGGGGCGCTCAGGGATCCCGCCCTGCGGGAGATCAGGGGCCTGGCCCGCACCGCCGGCATGTGGCACAGCGACGCTGTCATCCTCCACTCCAGGGAGGAGAAGGATGCGTATATCCGGGCGCTGGAGGAATGGCGCACGCCAGAGTACTGGCAAAGCCATATCCTCGCCCTGGGCTCGCCCAAAGATCGGAAGAGCGTCGTGTAGGGATGGCGTCGCCCTCTGGTGGAGGCCGCATCCCCTCCTCCGTGACACCGTGGGATACCTCGTGCCGGACGCCCTGCCGGAATATGACGCCCTGGTGCGCTCCTATCGCGAGGATGGCTGGGGCATCTATGACGACACGGCGGACATGCACCGCGCCATCCGCTGGAGCGACGCCTACTACGGCGACGCCAGCTCCGTGGCCGTCCTCTACAGCATGACGGGCAAGCCCATGCTGGCACAGAACGCCAAGATAAGAAACTATACGGAGACGGAGGCTGGCACATGAGCGACAACGGCGAGAGGATCTTTCTGGCCCTGATGGAAAGGGCGCCTATCGAGAGGCTGGAAGAGGATAATGTCCCTCTCAAAGAAAAAGGCTTCCACTGGGAGAACAATAAATACAGGCTCGCAAATCTCGTTAATGATTTACTGGCCCAAGGCAGCGAGGCTTAGCATGAAGTATATGATCATCTACGGACGGGGCCTGATTGCCGAAGAATACTGCCGCTTCCTCCGGGCACGGGGGATGGGGGACGGCATCGCCTGCTTCGCTGTTACCAGTCTGGGCGGGCAGGGCGCAGCTTTCTGCGGGCTTCCCTGCATGGAAATAAAAGAGGCGCTGGAGAGATTCCCTGAGGCGGAGATCCATCTGGCCTTGCAGGAAAAATATCATGCTGAGGTCATAGCCCTGCTGAGGGGACTGGGCAGGAAGCCTGCTTCGGTCATCGGCCTCCATCGCATGACGGAACTGCTGGGGGAGCAGGGCATAGAACAAATCAGCAAAGCCTGCCCGGAGCTGGCGGTACGCCGCTGCCCCCATGACTATTCCATGCTGGAAATCTGCCCTAGGGAACAGACAAAAAGAAAGTTCACCTTCTACCCCATGACCCAAGTGCCGCTGTCGGACAGGGACATGGCCAATTTGCGTATGACAGTGGGGAAAGCAACCGGCTCCGAAGCCAAAAACCAAAACCTTCCCATTGAGGGGGCGCGCAAGTGCGGGAGCCCAGTGGGCTCCCTGGTGGGGGACCGCGAAGCGGTGGATGAGGTGCTGTATATAGCCATGGCCACCTCGGCAAAGGATGCCAGGGTCGGACATGAAAACCTGCCGCCGTTCGTGCATCCGGTGCTGGGAGGCGCCGCTTCCTGCGAGGGGGAACGCTCCGAAGACTTGGCATATGACGATGAGGGGGACAATATCTCTGAGTACAATCACCTGTATTCGGAGCTCACGGTCGCCTTCTGGCTCTGGAAAAAGGCTCCAAAAGAAAAATACCTTGGCCTCTGCCACTACCGCCGCCACTTCCTGCTGACGGAGGAAGTGAGAAGGGCCCTGGCAGAGGGCAGAGCGGATGTGATCTTAACCACCCCCAGGCTTACCTTCCCCAATGTCCACAAGTACTTTGCGGAGCTGCCTGTCACCACCATGGACGAAGGGGATTTCCAGCTGATGCTGAGGCTGATAGAGCGTGAAGATTCTGAGATGGCAAGGTTTTCCCGGGATTTCCTGGAGGGGCAGATACACTATCCCAATAACATGGTTATCGCCAAGAGGGATATTTACCTTGGATATTGCTCTTTCATGTTCAAGGTACTGCAGGGGATGCAGGAGGAATACCAGAGGAATAATATAGCCCGCCCGGAGCGTTATCTGGGATATGTGGGGGAGCTTCTGACTACGGTTTACTTTGCTTACCACCATAAGAAATGGCGCACCGAGTATATAGATTATGAACTGCTGAAAGAGGTTTGAGGGAAAGGAAGATTGGATGAAATTCACGGAAGAACTGGAGCTGAAAGAGTTTTTCAGCGGAGTAGACAAGGTGGCCTTCTACGGCGTGGGAGGCATGGGGAAGAATCTCTATATCTACTTGAAGAATCACGGCTGGGAGAAGAAGCTGGCTTTCTTCATTGTCACGAAGAAAAATGTGGATGAATTCTGGGGAGCGCCGGTGAAGGAGGCAGGGGAGCTGGATGAAGAGGAGCGCAGCCTGCCTGTGGTGATTGCCACCCGGAAGAATTTCCATGACAGCATCTATAGTTCCCTGGCTGCTATCGGTGCCACGGACATACACACCCTGAGCGAGAGCCTGCTGAACCATGTGGAGTATCTGGCCAACCAATCCGGCCAGTATGATCTGGGGCCGGGCAAAAAGAGGCATGCCGCGTGGCTGATGAGGAAAAAACGCATACATACCATTTGGAAGCTTTCCCGCATGGGATGCAGGGCAGAAGGAGCAATTTAAGGGCATGAAGGACATCAAGACATATACGCTGCAGAGGATAATACTGCCGGACGGGGATTTTGGCGAGCAGGAGGAGCTTTTCTATCAGGAAAAGGAATTTTACGGGGATATGGGAGGAGAAATGGTGCGGGGGAAGCTCTGCTCCTTCGGCACCTGGATGAATCTCTTCGCTGCCGAGAAATGGTATCAGCACTGCGACCTGGGGAATCTCTATCTGCGCGTGTCCGGCCGGGGGAGATGCCGCCTGGATATCCAGGGCCATACCCTTTCCGTGATTCATGGGGGCATGACGGAGACTATTGTATCTATGGCCTGTGACATGATAGAGGGCAATTCTTTCTTGATACCCCTGCCTGATGTCTCTGACCTGGAGGGTATCTCTCTGCGCCTTTTCTATAAGGGAGATGAGTTTCCGCTGGAAGATGCGGCCTGGTGCACGGATGTAGCGCCCCAGAGGAGCCATCGCATGGCGGTGGTCTGCTGCACCTACAAGCGGGAGCGATATGTGACCAAGAATATAAAGAAATTCCAGGCCATGATGGCGGCCCATCCCCAGCTGAAGGAGAAAATGCACCTCTTTGTAGCGGACAATGGCAAAAGCTTGCCCGAAGATCTGGCAGATGAATATGTGGATATCCTGCCCAATCTCAATGCAGGAGGCGCAGGGGGCTTTGGCCGGGGGCTGATGGCAGCCAATGACCGTGGCTATACCCGCTGCATCTTCATGGATGATGATGTGGAGCTGTGCGCCGAGTCCTTCCTCCGCACCCTGGCCCTGACAGAATACTTCAAGGAAGAGTACAAGGATGCCTTTGTGAACGGGGCCATGATGAGCCTCTTTGACAGGGATATCTGCTCCGAGAGCATCACGGTGAGGAACGCTTTCTGGCTGAAGCCTTACCATGACCATGTTTCCGTGAAGGATCTCTATGGCACGCTGAAGGTTTTGAATGTCAGCGAGGATATTTACAAGAAGACCTTTGTCAGCTCCTCCTGGTGGTTTGCCTGCTTCAGCCTGGATTTATACAAGGGAGAGTACCCCATCCCCTGCTTCATCCGCGGGGACGACTGCGAGTGGAGCTGGCGCCGCCTGGGGGTGCGCCACATCTCTCTGAACGGCATCTGCGTGTGGCATACCCCCTTCGATTTCAACACCAGGCGCATGGTGGATCATTATTTCCTGCCACGGAACATGTTTCTGGTGCACTGCAGCTACAACCCGGATTTCAAGAATGAATGGTTCGGCTATGTCAATGGCCTCTTCAAGCATTTCATGAGCACCTACAACTATGTGTCTGCGGAGCTCTTGCTGTCGGCTCTGCGGGAGATCCTCAAGGGCTGGCAGACCTTCACGGAAAGCCCCACAGAGCTGATGGGCCGCCTGAACGCCATCTGCAGGAAGGCGGAAACCAAGAAATGCACCAGCATCCGCAAACTGGAAAATGCCCGGGACATCGGCTCCGGCGGCAAGTCCGTGGGCAAGAAGGGCATTGTGGTGGACTGGTTCCCCTCGGAAAATGTTTTCAGGGACAAGAAGAAGGTGGAAGCCTACAACCTGGTCACCCGCAAGATAGATATCCGCAGGCCTGACCGTCTGAGGCAGGAGTGGCAGGATGACGAGTACGACATGCTTATCCTGCGCATCCATCAGGTCTTCGATGACTTGCGCACCAATCTCCGGGAGGGCTTGCCGAAGCTCACGAACAGGGATTTCTGGGATGGCTATCTGGAGCTGGCCCCCAAGGTGCGCCCAGACCGGGAGGATAAGGCCGCAGACAGGCAGGAAATCGCCCTGGAAGAGGGTGTGGAGCTGATGGTGGCCCTGGAGGATGCCATCCTTTTGCTGGATGGGGAAGAGCCTGTTGCAGGCCAGCTGCAGGTAGCCATGCAGGAGGCAGTTCGCCATCAGGTGGTGCTCTCCCTGGAGCACTATTATGCGGAAAATTGGCAGGAGGCCCAGGAGAGGAAAGAAGCGGAGCCGGAAGAGCCGGATCTTGCCCTGCGCCTGCCTGTGACGGGCTTTGGGGAAGCTGCCTGCGGCATGGCTTTTCTTTTGGAAGAGGCGGATGCAGAGATGCTATCCCAGTTGAAGAAGGATGATACGGAATTTTTGTATGGGCTGCTGCGGTTCCAGAGGGAGAGGGGAGCGGAGCCGGGGCACGAGGATTTTCTCAGGAAGTGCCTAGCCGAGGCGGCTGAGAGATACGGAGATTTCAAGAATGTGATTGTGGTGGATGTAAATGGACTTAGCTGAAAGGAACGGCGTTCCAATGAAGAAATATGATGTGGGCATAATGGGACTCTGGAATGGCTGCAACTATGGCAGCATCATGACCTACTATGCCCTGAACCGTGTAGTGGAATCTCTGGGAAAATCCGTACTCATGATAGATAAGCCTATCCTGTCGGAGCGGGATGTGGAGAGGGAGGAAACCCACTCCCGCAGGTTTGGCAGAGAGCATTATGATATAAGTAAGCAGTACAGGCCAGAAGAAATGCATGAGCTGAACAACCTGTGCGATACATTTCTCATAGGTTCTGACCAGGTCTGGAATTATGGCATCAGCAAGAATTTCGGCAAGCTTTTCTATTTTGATTTTGTAGAGGAACAGAACAAGAAGATTGCTTATGCTGTTTCCTTTGGTCATGGTACAGACTTTGCTCCACCAGAGGAAAGGAAAGTTATATCAGGCTATATGGCAAGGATGGACGGCATAGCTGTTCGTGAAGCAGATGGTGTGCGTCTTTGCCGGGAACAGTATGGAATCAATGCAGTGCAGGTGCTTGATCCGGTATTTTTGGCAGATAAAGAAATATATACGCCGATTATAGAAAAATCAACACATAGGGAAGAAGAACCTTTTCTTTGTACTTACATTTTGGATCCCACACCTGAAAAAATTGAGGCTGCCAAGCATATAGCGGAGAAATTGGGGAATATCAAGATTATAAGTCTGCTGGACGGATTGCCCTGGAAGTATAGAGAGAACAAAGAAAAGACTGCTTTGCCCCATTGCATTGAGAACCTGCAAGTGGAGGATTGGCTTTATTATCTCAGTAACGCTAAGTTCATCTTGACAGATTCGTGCCATGGAGCCTCATTTGCACTTATCTTCAATAAGAATTTTATAGCAATGACCAACAGACATCGGGGCGTATCAAGATTCAAGTCGCTGTCTGGCTTGTTTAAGTTTGAAGATAGATTGGTTGAAGATCCGAAACGTATATTGACAGATAATCACCTGCTGGAACCATTGGATTATGAAACAATCAATTCCATTATGAAACAGGAACGCATCAGATGTCGAGAGTGGTTGGAAAATAAGTTGAATGAACCTAAACAGTCTGTTGAGGATCTGAAAAACAGGAATGTTGTGCAAAGAAATGTCATGGGTGGAGGAAATGACTCCGCAGGCAAGCCAGAAACGGTGGCACAGGTGGTAAGAGAAAGAAGATGCACCGGCTGCAGCGCCTGTGTTTCTGTCTGTCCTAAAAATGCTATCGTCATGCGGGAAAATGAGGATGGCTTTTTGTGTCCTGAAATTGACAAAGAAAAATGTGTCAACTGCGGCATCTGCCTGAATAAGTGCATATCTGAGCATCCCATTTACAAGAACAATCCACGCCCTGCCTGCTATGCCATGATGGCAGATGATGATACGAGGAAGATAAGCTCCTCCGGCGGCATGTTCACCGTGGCAGCGGAATATGTGCTGGAAAAGGGCGGCTATGTGTGCGGTGCGGCCTATCGAGAAGACTTTACGGTGGAGCATATCATAATCAGCGACAAATCAGAGCTTGGCAGGCTGCGTGGCTCGAAATACATGCAGAGCCATATGGGGCATATTTATAGCGATGTAAAGAACCTGCTGGAAGAGGGAAAGCTGGTTCTGTTCACCGGCATGCCCTGCCAGACTGCCGGACTTTATGCAAGCCTGGGCAAAGATTACGAAAATCTTTATACCATAGACTTGTTCTGCCATGGCATCACTTCCTCTAAGGTCTTCCAGAAATATCATCATGATGTCCTGGGCGACAAGCCCTTGGCCCGTCTGGAGTTCAAGGAGAAGGAACCTTGGGGCTGGCATGCCGGGGTGAATGCTTATTTCAAGGATGGCTCGAAGTATTCCGTGCCCTTGGAGCGGGATATGTTTTTCATCGCCTATTTGAAATCCATCGCCAAAAATACCACCTGCGCTGTCTGCACCGCCAACAGGCTTCCCCGCCAGGGTGATATGACCATGGGAGATTTTTGGGGAATTGCACGGCATGACCCGTCAATGCATGACGGCAAGGGGACTTCCGCTGTACTTTTGAATAATGAAAAAGGTGCGAGGTTTTTTGAGGCTCTGAAAGACAGAATGAAGAGCTGGAAGGAAGAGAGCCTTGATGTGGCCATACGTGGCAACCGCATCATTCAGGCTCCTTATCGTCTGCACAAGAACAGGGATACTTTCTTTGAGAATTTCAATGGCACGGATTTTGCGTCTCTTACCATGGGGTGCTTCCGCAATCGTGTCTATGAGATGAAAAAGAAAGAACTGCTGAAAATCCTGCCGGAAAGTGACCATGAGCTCTATTATCTGGCCAAAGCAGCAGCAGAGAACAGCGGCGGCAGGAAAATCATAGCCTGGATGAAATCTCCGAAGTTTGAGGAGATACTGAGAAATCATTTTGACAGGGAAGTTTATTTCTCCATAGTTAAGAATCCTGCCAGAGTAGACAACAAGACCATGTTCCCACTGGACTCTGTCCGGGGGAAGTCAAGCGAATATTATGTAGTGGGCATCAATCCCGGCCCTGATATGTGCCGTGATATAGAGGCCTTTGGGTATCGTGAAATCAAGGACTATATCTTCCGCATGCCCAGGCCTGTGGTGCTGGAAAATTTTGACTGTGGCAAGGGAAGGTATGAGGATGCCTATGGGAATACCATCGAAGGTGTTTCCGGGACAATAGGCCGTGTGATATTCCGTGGTGGAAACAATCATCTTGTCCTGGGTGACCATATTCGGCATATGGAGAATCTGAGCTTTGACTTGGTGGCAAATTCCTATATCGAGATAGGTGACGAGTGCGCCTTCAACGCTCCCAGCAGGTTTATTGTAATCGGCAGGCACGGCAACAGCGAGATAAAGATAAGGGAAAGGTGCCGCTTCACCGATGTGCTGACCCGTGTATATAGCAGTGAGCACACTTCCTCAATCTTGATTAATGATTCCTGTACTTTTGAGACGCATCTGGAACTGCATGCCAATTCCGGCAAAAAGATCATTGTGGGAAGGGACTGCATGTTCTCCCATGATATTGACCTCTGGGCCGGGGATGGGCATACGGTGTTTGATGTGACAACTGGGGAGAATGTGAACTCTGATTATGAAAGCCTACCAGAGCACAAGAATCTACTGGTCATAGGTGAGCATGTGTGGGTGTCAAAGGGATCTTTCATCATGCATGGCACCAATGTGGGCATGGGAAGCGTCATAGGGGCTATGAGTGTGGTCAAGGGCACTTATCCTAATAACTGCACTATTGCAGGGAATCCTGCGAAGATGGTGAAGGAGAATGTGGCCTGGAGCAGGGATATGGTGGCGCATGACATGCACCGTCAATGTGGTCACGAGCGCTATGTACAGTATACAAGGGGCCATAGAAAAAATATAGAGCCCGAAAAAATTAAGACATGGCTGGTGACAGGAGGCTCTAGTGGATTGGGTCGTCTTTTAGTTCTCCGTTTATATGAGATGGGCTACAAAGTAGCTGCAACAAGCCGTGATGCGTCAAAATTAAACGATTTGCCAGAAGGTGTAGTCAAAATTCAGCTTGATGTGCGAGATTTGGCATCTTGTAGAAAAGCTGTTGAAACTGCTGTGAAAGCCTTGGGGAAAGTAGATGTTCTTGTCAATAATGCAGGCCTTTCACATACATCTGCTTTTGAGGAAACACCCATAGAGATTGGTGATAATATAATAAAAACCAATTATTGGGGAGTTTCTAATATGATTAAAGCTATCCTGCCACACATGCACGAAAATAGAAATGGTACAGTAATAACTATTTCTTCTGCAAGTGGTTTTAGGGCAAGAAATTACGGTTCATATTACGTGTCATCAAAATTTGCTGTTGATAATCTCACCAAAAATTTGAAGTTTGAGTGTCAAAGGTTTATGAGATTTATGACTGTTAATCTTGGTGGCATGAACACAGGATTGGCAAAACGTCAGACTGTGATACACACAAAACTGGATGAGTACAAAAATCTACCGCCCATATATCCCTTTGAAAAGGGATATGCCAATAAATTGGGAAAGATTGTAGATGCTGTCATAACAACTGCTGGATATCAAGAACTGCCGCGTGCATTGGTTTTAGGGTGGGATGCTTATCAGCAGTTTCCTCAGGCCATAAAAAAGATTGACCAGGAGGCAGAGGCTAATAAATCAATTTCTGTTACTACTGATGAGAGATATGCAGGAACTATAAAATTAGCTGATGTTGTGCAGCCACGTAATAAGAACTTAAAAATACAAACGTGGCTTATAACTGGTGGCAGTGGCGGTTTTGGCAAGGTTTTGGCGTTGAGATTAAAGCGACTGGGGTATACTGTTGCAGTGACGAGCCGTAACATGGAAAAACTAAAAGATCTCCCGGAAGATATCTATAAGATAGAATCACAATTGGATAGTTTCGATTCATGCCAAAATGCAGTAAATGAAGCAATAAAACTAATGGGCTCTGTCGATGTGTTGGTGAATAATGCAACAAGCAACTGCTGGTGTAGTTTTGAGGAATGCCCGGATGATATCATGCAAAGTGTGTTCTATGTGAATTATATGATTCCACAGTACATGATAAAGGCAATTCTTCCTTACATGCGTGAGAATAAAAATGGTACAGTTGTCAATATAACGTCAATTGCCGGAGTACAGCCTCGCGCTAGAGTATCGACATATTCAGCAGCTAAGGCAGGCATGGAAGGGCTTACTAGAACACTAAAGTCAGAGTGCCAGAGATTTGCACGTTTTATGGCAGTAGAATTGGTATGTATGCGCACAGGGATTATGATACATAATCCTGTGCATGAGTCAGAGTTCGATGATTACAAGAATCTTGGACGTTACACTCACGAGATAAATAACATCCCAAATAGAAAAGATATAGCGGCACAGCAGATTATCAACATGGTCAATAAAGAAGAACTGCCGCAGTCACTTTTGATTGGGACAGAATCGTATATGATTACTAAAAATGAGGTGGAAAGAAGCATGAGAGATTTTGAGGAATTCAAAGACATCACATTATCTGTGTGTGATAAAATTTAATATATTTGCAGATCGTAGATTGAGTTGTTCATAATACAGTGATGAAAAGCAAGCGTTGATGTTCAAGGAACCTGTGGTTTCTGAACATTGATGCTGCTATTTATTAGCTCGTGCTTAGAGGAGAATCTTATGGATGACGATAAAATTCACATAAGCATAATAGGAATGTGTGTGCCAAGAGATGTTTTTGGTATGGCTGATAAAGAAGGGAAATTCGTTGTTGACAGATATGTTCAAAGTGTGAATCCTGTCTCAGCAGTGAGCGCAAGTCCTCTTAGAAAGGACTTGAATATCCCCGGGGGGGACACTGACTGGATAAAGGCAAAAAGCAAATTTCATCTGCGTAATGCGACAATAGATTTGGAAAAGTCACTCTTTTCCTACGTAAGTGAGGTCAAATCTGATTGGTTGGTGATAGATTTTGGCTGTTTAAGAAACAACTTGTTTCATTTCTCAGATGATACTTATGCAACTATACCGCTAATGCAAACCTGTCCCGGATTTCTGACTGAAGGATATTTAGATGAAAAGCGTAGCATTGTCAGCGTATTGACAATGGATTCGGAAACATTGAATCGTAGTTTGGATATCTATATAGAAAAGATACTGGACTTGTATCCACAAAACCAGATTATTCTGTTTGAAAGTTATGCTTCATATTGGTATGTGGACAAAAAAAGGCAATCATGTTATGTGGACAACGTTCCTATTGCTAACAAATTCAATAAAATTTTCAGAAGAAGCTTCATTCATGCAATCAAAAAAATGCCACATGTACACGTTGTTCGGTTTCCTTCACATGTGATTGCAGATGAAGGACACAAGTGGGGAAGAAGTCCATTGCACTACACACACGAATATTATCAATATGCATATGAAGCTGTGAAAATAATTGTAAACAGTAATGATGAAAGTTTAGAGCAATTTGACTTATGCAGGCTTCAAATTCAATATGAAGAAGTTTTTAGGAAGTATGCTCCATATAAGGAAAAATTCTTATCCAAATGGGATATAGATCAAAAAAGGAAAGGCTGGATGGTGGAGGCAAAAGATTGGCTCAAGGAATTTATAGAAGATAACCGATTACAAAATCTGGATAACTTTGTAAGGAAGAACAAAATAAAATCCGTAGCTTTGTATGGATTGTCAGATGTGTGTAGAGCGTTGGTTTCTATATTTAAATCTTTGGAAGTGAAAGTCGATTATATTGTAGAAAATAGCATGGAAAACGTGAAATATTACAAGGAGATACCCTTGATATCAAGGGATTTTAAACATTATCCTACAACTGAATGCATGATTATCACCGATTTGCGTGTAGATAAAGTTAGAAGAAAGCTGGAAAAAATGAACCTGCCTTTTGAAATACAGGATATTTATTCTATTCTGGATGATAAAAATACTCCGGATGAGCCTGATATCCTTGAGAACAAGATCGAGAAGCAAATATGCAAAGTGATAAACGGAAAGTTGTGTTTTCAGTTGTTTCTTAGAGAAAATATCGCAGCAATCTATGAATTTTCTCTATATCAAGGAAAAGATTTATGGGAGAAAAGACCTCCTGCGCAGAAACCTGCGGCTGAATTTACCATAAATGATGAATTGAAGGACGTAAAAACGAACAAAAAAGAGTTTCTCGAAAAGATCAACAAGATCATTCCGTGGGATAAATTCGAAGAGCTTGTAAGGCCGTGCTACTATAAAGGAGAGCGCGGAAACAAGCCGTACGATCTTTCGCTGATGATCAGAATCTATATCCTTCAGAATCTGTACAATCTGTCGGACGCAGCAACCCGTAACGAGATAATCGACAGCCGGGCCTTTTCAGTGTTTTGTGAAGTTGAATCGAGCAATCAGATCCCGGACGGCGACACCATCGGCAGATTCCGTAATCTTCTTATCGAGAACGGAATACAGGAACGCTTTTTCGGTTACATTGTTGACGCTCTTTCACGCAAGGGACTCATTCTGAAAAAAGGAACGATCGTAGACTCGACCTTTATCGAAGCACCGTCATCCACCAAAAACAAGGATAAAACCCGCGATCCCGACGCACATTCCACCAAGAAAGGAAACACCTGGCACTTCGGATACAAGGCACATGTGGGTGTTGACAAGGATTCCGGGATAGTGCACAGTGTTGAGGTAACGTCGGCGAACGTTCACGACGTCAGCATGGTTCCGGAGCTGCTGACCGGAGATGAAGAAGTTGTTTACGGGGATTCGGGATATCTTGGTGCGGATAAAAGAGACGATTCGGTAAAGAAGAACAAAAACGGCAAAAAGATAAACTACAGGATAAACAAACGCCCTTCGCAGTCAAAAAACAGATCCGTTCGTTCACAGGCTCAGATCAAGAGACGTGAACATGAGAAATCATCAGTGCGTTCCAAGGTGGAACATGTGTTTGCTGTCGTAAAAGGGCAGCTCGGTTTTCGCAAGACCCGATACCGGGGGCGACGAAAACAGGAGGCAAAACTGAATATGATGTTTGCTCTTGCGAACATCATACTTGCGGACAGGCGCGGTTACGCGGCTGTCTGATACCTCATATCCTGATGGGGATATGAGGTGGAAAAACACGCACTGCTGAACAAAAACGCTCGGCTAGAACTCGAATAATTGGCAATATGACTGCATGGCCGGATTATTGGCTAATTACGCGGTGTTGCCTTAAGAATACTTGAACTCTTTTGATTTGAAGGGAGAATCCGCAAAATGATCATTCATCCCTTTCCTCCGCTCTATGACGCCGATTCCAATATCCTGATCTTGGGCAGCTTCCCTTCCGTTAAATCCCGGGAGGTCAGCTTCTTCTATGGCCACCCACAGAACCGGTTCTGGAAGGTAGTCTCCGCTGTGATGGGGAAACCGTGTCCCGATACAATCGAAGCGAAGGCTGCCTTTCTGCATGGAAATCACATCGCCCTCTGGGACACGATCCAGTCCTGCGAGATTGCAGG
>CALGGN010000267.1 GCA_937915915.1 uncultured Selenomonas sp.
AATGCACCTTGCCAGTAGTTAAGAACCGTTGTAAACTCCGTGCAAAACGGTGTTTTGCACTACGCCCTTACACGAACTCTAAACTCATCTGCGTCCTTCGGACTTGATTCGCTAAGAGTTCATAGTAAGTCAAGCGGCCATTACGGAATGGGAGAGTGTTATGAAAGGGTTTCAGCTGACGGAAAAGGAAATCAATCAGATTGTGGAAAAATATCCGACGCCGTTTTTGGTGTCGTCTTTAGAGGAAATGCGGGATAATTACCGCTTTTTGCGGAAGCATTTGCCCAAAACAGGGATTTACTACGCCATGAAGGCCAATCCGACGCCTGCCATGCTGCAGTGCATGTACGATATGGGGGCCAGCTTCGACGTTGCCTCCGCAGGCGAGATGGAGCAGCTCCATGCCTTGGGGATTCCGGGAAAGCGCATGATCTACGCGAATCCCGTGAAGGATGTCCGCGGGCTGGCGATGGCGGAGAGGCTGGGCGTCCGGCGATATACCTTCGATGACAAGAGCGAAATCTCCAAGATTGCTGCGCGCATCCCGAATGCAGAGGTCATGGTGCGCATCCGCGTGGTGAACCGCAACGTGCTTGTCGATCTCAATACAAAATTCGGCGCCGCTCCCGATGAGGCTCTGGATCTCCTGCAAATGGCGGGACACGCGGGCCTGAATCCCATCGGCATCTGCTTCCATGTGGGCAGCCAGTCCCTTTCCACGGAAGCCTATGAGGACGCGCTGGAGCTGTGCAGAGAGCTTTTCGACGAGGCAGAGACGCGCGGCATGCACCTCACCCATCTCGACATCGGCGGCGGTCTTCCCGTGCCTTCGGCGGAAGGGCTTTCCGTGAATCTGAAGGAAATGCTCGAAGCCATCCATGCGCGCATGGAAGCGCTTTTCCCCGACACAGATATCTGGATGGAACCCGGCAGGTTCCTCTGCGGCACCGCTGTGAATCTGGTGACCTCCGTCATCGGCACAAAGGAGCGCAACGGACACGCTTGGTATGTGCTGGACGAGAGCATATACGGCACGCTTTCCGGCATCATCTTCGACCACTGGATCTATCCGATGCACTGGTTCCGCACAGGCGAGGAGCGCATTTCCTCCTTCGTCGGGCCAAGTTGCGACTCCATCGATGTGCTGCGCAGGGATATCATGGTCCCGCGGCTCTACATCGGCGACAAGGTGCTCTTCACGAACATCGGCGCCTACAGCTCCGTATCCGCATCCCGCTTCAACGGCTTCGAAATCGCGCCTACCCTGATCTGGGAGGACTTGTTCCAGGAAGACCTTCCCGCGGATTTGAGCAGAGTAGAAATGGTATCCTAACCAAGAATTTGATAAATACAAAGACAGCCCCCACGGATGAGCAAATGCTGCCCGTGGGGGCTTCGTATCTTTATAGAACGTGAACCCTGTCTCCTATGCCAAGATATCAACGTTCGCTGCAATAATGGATTTCAGTGCCTTTTCGTAATATCCCTGCTTTTCTGCTTCAAAACTGTCCATGAGCTTCTCGCTGACGGAGAGCCATGCATCGTGGATCTTCGTCAACCTTTCCACGCCGTCCCTTGGCTGCGCCGTGGATGTCCCCTTGTCCTCCGTCTCAAAGGCAAAGGGCTGAGGCGATTCCACTCTTTCATCCACGCGGCGAAGCTGATCGGTGAACTCCGTGTCCTTATCCTCCGGATTGCGCTTTTTCAGTACATCCCCTGCTGACTCAAAGCTCCTGTCATGCTCCTTCCCCAGAAGCTCGTCCAGCAGGTTCCCTTCCTCCTCCGCTGCGCGCCGCTGCATTTCGAGGAAGGACAACCCCTGCTCCGTCCCTTTGGATTCGTCCTCCGTCTTTTTTTCGTGGGCAGCGTCTATCGGTTTCTCCGCACTGCCGTATGTCCCGGCAGCGGCATCTTTCACCTCTTGCTCAAACTGCTCGCTTGCGGTATCAATGGTCTGGCCGGTCCGGGAAGCAGCGATCATCCTGCGGATCTGATTGACAAGGTCGTTTTCGCCGTACTCATCCAGAAGTCCGTTCAAGGAACTCTCAAGGGTAAAATAAAAAGAATCCTCCGTTCCAAACTCCTCCAGATAGTTGTTCAGATGATTGGCAAGAGTGCCAAAAGCCCCCTGCACGGGCCTTAGCTGCTCAACTCGGGACAGATTCTCCGGGGCAAGGGATGACCATACGGCAACCCCCTGTCTCCCATAAAGAGCGTCATACGCCTCCTCATAGGTGTCATAAGGGGTCAGGATAGCTTCAATGGATTCGGTGACAGCGTTCTCCAGATCCTGTCTGAGGTCTGCCCTTGCAGCGGCAATCTCCTCTTCCCTGCTGACGGTCTCTTCGATGCCAGTCTCCTCCGTCCATCGATAATGCTGGGTCTGGATTTCCGTCACGGGTGTGTATATGGGCGTGAAGACGGCATTGCCCTCCCATCCTGCAACGGTCTTCAGCGTCTGTCCTAAATCCTGTTGCGCCAGAGAGATGCCGCTCTCACTCGCCGTTGCAGAAACATCAAGGACATTTCCGGACGCGAATCTTGCGGTAATGGCTTCCATCCGCTGCCGCTCTTCCTGAGGATCCACGGGACTTCCCGTCGACTGGTAGTTCTCGTTCATCCTCCTGAACTGCTCAATGCTCGTTTCCAAAGCGGCAAGCTCATCCGTCCTTGTCCAGCCCGAACCCGCGGACGAAGATATTTGAGCCGCAGCCCCCGATACGTAGGTGAGCCAGTTTTTTGCCCGCTCGCTGATATCCACCTGATACGCATCCGTATCGAAAATGCTGTTCTTGGATACGTCCATCGCATCCCGATTGCGCTCTCCGATCGTCTTTCCCCGAATCGCCTCACTCACATTTGCTCCGCCATCAGCCTCTGCTCCGGCTTTGCCGTTCAGTTGGTAATTGACAAAGCTGGCGCTCGCTCCATCCCCTTTTCCGATCATCATGACGGGACCACTCCTTTGGTTCTTCCAGACAAATACAAAACACTCCATTCTGTATATCGTCATTTGAGGGGGATTCCTTAAGGAAACGCTGATTAAATGAGCTTTTGTCATTGTCGAAGGATTTTTCTGTCAGGCAAGAAAGATGCCGTGAAGTCGTAGCGACGCGCAGCTAGTCCTTTAGGGCAGAGCTACGTCGAACGGCATCTGACGAAGCATGATAGAAAAAGACTCGGCAAGGGCAAAAGGGAATTAATCAGTGTTTCCCTAGGTGTCCTTCCTAAGAATATCCAGATACTCCTCATAGGCGAAGACGAGCGCCTTGCCGGATTTGGCGGAGTATCTCAGAATATCCATGTTGCACATCGTTGCAATGTAATTTGCCGTACCATTTCTGGACAGTCCGAGCGCAGCGGCAGTCTTGACCGTTGCAATAATCGGATTTCTTTCAATATAGGCAAACAGTTTCATCATATTTTTCCGCGAACGAGCCGGAACATCTGCCAGCTTTGCCTCATTTTTCCGGTGCAGCGCTGCAAGGCGATCGATCGTCTCGGTGGCATCTGCCGCAGTTTCGGCAACGCCCCGCAGGAAGAATTTGATCCACTGCTCGTAGTTGCCCGCCCTTCGCACCTCACTCATTCTATCGTAATACTCGATCCGGTTCAGTTTCAAGTAGCACGACAGGTACAACACCGGAGAAGAGATCACATTCACGCTGATCAGATACAGTGTAATCAACAATCTGCCAACGCGGCCGTTCCCGTCAAGAAACGGATGGATCGTCTCAAACTGATAGTGAAGCAACGCCGCTTTCACCAGAGGATCCATGCCGTCATCATCATTCATGAATTGCTCGAAGTCAGACATGCATTCGACCATGTCCTGCGGATTGGGCGGGATATAACGGGCATTCCGCAGCGTGCTTCCGGCGCCGCCGATCCAGTTCTGCGAGACGCGAAATTCACCGGGCGTCTTATCGCCACCCCGTACGCTGTTCATCAGCGTCGCGTGTGTTTCCCGGATCAAGCGGTTACACAGTGGCAGCTCCTCCATGCGCTTGATGGCAAAATTGATCGCACGGACATAGTTCACGACATCCGAGACATCTGCATCAACATTTTCATCGATCTCCGGATTCAATATATCCTCGAGCGTACATTGTGTCCCCTCGATTTGTGAGGATACCAGCGCCTCTTTCCTGACATACATGGATATAAACAAATCCTTGTTTGGAATGCGGTCAGACAACCCTTCAAGCAACGCCAGCCGCTTGTGTGCGTCAATCAAAAGCTGCCGCATCTCGGAATCGATTTCAGTATTCGGCTGTGGGGGCAGCGGCTGCGGATAAAAGGAGGAGTATGCCATCTCCCCTCTGAGGTTCTGCACCGTTCTCCCTGCGCGATTCTTCATGCCGTACCCTCCTAATTTGAATTTTCTACCGTCAGTATAATTCATCAAACTCACAAAATCAATATTTTGTGAGTTTTGGGTCGATACAATTCTCATAGCAAAATCACAAAACAGCGGCCAAATGAATTTCTTCATATGGTCGCTGCTTTAAGGTTGCATGTGTCTTTATCTCAATCCGTCCGATGCGCCTTGAGGGCTGTCTTATGCTCATACATGGCGTCGTCCGCCTGCTGGAATACGTTTGCGTACGCCATGCCCTGCTGATAGAGACCGAGGCCTCTCGCCACGGACACCGGCAGGACTGTCCCTTCGACCTCGAAGGATTCCTCTGTGAGCTTCTGATCAAAGGCGGCGAACAGCTCGTCTCTGTGCTCATAATCGTGATGCTCCAAAATCGCCACAAACTCGTCTCCCCCGATGCGGAAGACGGGGCTGTGGGCGAATACCTTGCAGATGGTGCGGGCAGCGCGGCGGATCAGCTCGTTGCCCGCCTCATGCCCATAGGTGTCATTGGTCCGTTTCAAAAAGTTGAGGTCAAAAACCACAATGCCGTATTGCAGGGCTCCTGCCTTGCCCTCTGTCTCCCGACGCCTGTCCAGATCCGCCGTCTCACGCATGTAGGCGGCAGCGTTCCGCAGTCCGGTCAGCTTGTCGCGATAGACGTAGACCTCCAGTTTGGAGACCATTTCCTGGATACTGTTGACCAAGACCCCCAGTTCGTACTTCGACTCCGTGGGCAGCTGCACATCCAGATCGCCTGCCGCTATCTTCCGCGCCGCCCCCGTGATCACCATCAGGGGGTGGATCCCCTTCCGCGCCAGCCAGACGCTGAAGAAGGCTACGGCGATGACGATGAACAGCACGCCCACCACAAAGTGGATCAGCATATTGTCGCGATCCGCAAAAATATCTTCGGCAAATGCCGCAATGGTGAGCCAGATGCCCGTGCTGAGGTAGGTCTCCGTTTCATAAAAGCCTACCTTGTTGAGCGCCGCCGCGAGATCCGGCTGATTGACGTAGAGCACGCCCCCATTTTTGTCCAGCAGGCGGACAAAGCCGTGCTCATAGACCGACATGCGATCAATCTCATGGATGATATAGGCGAAGTCGATATCAATCCCGACGATTCCCACAAACTTGCCGTCCTTTTGGAGCGGCGCGACATAGGAGATCATGTAGCGGCCGGCGGTCTTGTCCCAGTACGGCTCGCTGAGCTTTGCCAGATACTTTTCTTCCGGCAGGTGATAGCGATTCTGGTCCTCCCCCTCATAAAGCGCAAAGGGCGGCAGCTTGGCACCCCAGTTCTTCGGAGATCTGGTGCAAAGAAAGCCCGTTTTTCCGTCCTCCGTGGGGAGCAGCATGTAAAAGCTGATGCTTCCCGGCGAATTGCCCGCAATGGCGGAAAAGCTGCGCCGCATGCTGTCCAGATAGGCCTGCCGATATGCCTCGTCGCCGGCAAGCCGTTCCCTGCTCTCAAGCTCATTGACTGCCAGCTGGCTCATGCTGGTGACCGCCATGATGGTATCATTGAAGGTGCGTGCCAGCCGCTCCCGATAGATGACGCTCATCTTCTGCAGATCGTTGGTCACGTGCTCGTCGATGGCCCTGCTCAGCGCCATGAAGCTGATGCTCCCCAGCATGAAAGCCACGATGAAAAGCGTGGCCAGCTCCATCAGCATCAGATGGGTCATGAGGGAATGGCGGTATTTCATCAGCATGTAGAACAGGGCAATGAGCGTCAGATTCATCCCCGTGAGGATTTCCCCGTTGAACCGCGCCCAAGTATCGACCTGATCCAGATTGTAGATGATGCCGGACGCATCCAGCAGCGCAAACAGCCCGAAGAAAAAAACGGTGAGCATGACGACCGCCAAACGGTTCGTCTCATAGGTATTCTCCGACAGGGCCACATGGTCCTTCATGGGCATATAAAAGGGATAGCGGTAACAGATGAGGATGAAGAAAATCGGCATGCCGAAGAAAAGGGCAAGGTTGAAGTCATTCAGGAAAAGGATGCCCACAAACTCCAAGGCAGAACCGGGAGCCATGTCGGAACCCGCGAAGATCTGCCCTCTCTCCGCCGCCGTCATGGGCAGCCCCAGGAGCGCCGCGACGGTCAAGGTCGTGAGCAGCAGCACCAGAATGAACTTTTTGAGCGTCGTCCGATTGAAGGCAAAGGCGGGCTTTTCCTTGTCCAGCAAGACAAAGTGCCACACCCGATAGGGAATATAGGCAGCCAGAAACGCGGCTCCCATTTCCCTGAATCCCGTGTTTCCGTAGCGCGCAAAAAACTCTCCCGCCGCAACGCCAATCGCGCTGACAGGGCCCCACATCAGTCCCAGCACCGGCGGCAGGAACGAAGTCAATTCCACATATGCGCCGGGCACGACAAAAATGAACTTGGAATAGCCGGCCACGATGTAATAGAGCAGAGCAGCCAGCGCCAAATGCCACAATTTCCGTTTCACCAGCTGCTCCGCCCTTTCTTTGAGTTTATGCTTCTATGCTGTCCGTCCTTTGTCATTCCTGGATATCGGCTGCGGTGTAATACCCCGAATCCAGCAGAAGTTCCTTGTAGTTGGAGCTGTCCACAAATTGCGGACGAACCAGGAAGGTCGGGACGACTTTCATGCCATTGTTGTAGTTGCCGATGTCATTCGTCTCCGGTTCCTTGCCGGAAACGATCGCGTTCACCATCTTGACCGTCTCATCCGCCAAAATGCGGGTATCCTTGAAGATGGACATGGTCTGCTCGCCTCGCAGGATGGCCTTGATGTTCTTCTTGTCCGCATCCTGTCCCGTGATGATCGGCATCCCCGTCGCAGGGGAATACCCTGCATCCATCAGGGCGCCAATGACTCCGATGGCCGTGGAGTCGTTGGCGCACAGCGCAGCGTCCAGCTTCCCGTCCCCGTAGTAGGCTGCCAGAATCTCCGCCATGCGTGCCTTCGCAATATCTTCCTTCCAGTGAGAAATGGCGCAGTCCCTCAAATCGGTCTGGCCGGACTTGACGACGAGCTGCCCGTTCTGGATATAGGGGCGAAGCACGTCCATCCCGCCCTCGAACAGGGATACGGTATTGTTGTCATCCAAAGAGCCCGCCGTGATTTCCAGGCTGAAAGGGCCTTTCCCATCCTTCAGGCCGAGCTTTTCCTCGATGTATTCCCCCTGCATGGTTCCCACGGCCAGATTGTCAAAGGTGGCATAGTAGTCCACGGCATCCGTGTTCATGATCAGACGGTCATAGGAAATAATCTTGATGTTCTTGCGCTTCGCCTGCTCCAGCACATCGGAAAGGGAATTGGCATCCACTGCCCCGATGATGATGACCCTGCAGCCTTCCTGTATCATCTTCTCGATCTGGGAAATCTGCAACTCAATATCGTTGTTCCCATATTGAAGATCCACGCCGTAGCCCTGATCCAGGAGCTTTTTCTCTATATTGGCCCCATCCTGATTCCAGCGCTGCCTGGTCTGTGTCGGCATGGCAACACCGATCTTCGTTTCCTTCTTGTCGCTGCCGCCGCAGCCCGCCACAAGGACAAGCAGCAGCACAGACATGAGAACGGCAAGGATACGTTTGATTTTCATCGCATTCGACCTCCCTATAATTACCGTACATTACGATTCCACCGCAATAACAGTAATTCGCCGAATTCTTCGTTTTTCCTGCCTACGGAACTGTTTCTTTATGCCAATTTCCTGTTTTGTATCTCCAGCATGCGGGCGTGCGCCCTGCGCAGGCGCTTTCGTGTCAGATAGAAGGAGATCGCCAGCGGTATGCAGGCGCCGATCCATGCCAAGGGGTTCGCCATGCAGGCTCCCATATAGCCCCAGACCGCCACAAGCCCGATGGCCGCCGCCACGCGCATGATGAGCTCCATGATGCCCGCGACCGTCGGAATAAAGCTTTGGCCCAGCCCCTGCAGCGTAAAGCGGAAGATGAAGAGCAGCGCCAGAATCCAGTAGCAGACGCCGTTGATGACCAGATAGGTCTGGCCGTAGTCCACGACCTGCTCCTGCCCGTCCCCCACAAAGACATGCATGATCTCCGGCCCCATCAGGATGTTGAACAAAGCCGCCGCGATGCTGAAGCCCACGGACATGTAGACGCACTTGCGCACGCCCTCCTCGATGCGGTCGAATTTCCTCGCGCCGTAGTTCTGGGCGGTATATGCCGCCATCGCCATACCGAAGGACATCATGGGCATCAGCGCCACCGCGTCCACCTTTTGCGCCGCCGCGTAGGCAGCCACCGCCGTCGGCCCCAGATTGTTGAGCGCGATCTGCAGCACCACGGCGCCGATGGCGATGATGGATGCCTGAAAGCCCATGGGAAGTCCGATGCGCAGGTGTGCTTTCAGCACCTTCCAGCTCAGGTTCCAATCTTCGCGCCGTGTATGGAGCATGGGCATTTTCTTCCAGATATAGGCAAAGCACAGGAGGTTGCCGATGAACTGTGAGGCCACCGTGGCCAGCGCCGCCCCCGGGATACCCCATTCCAGCACGAGGATTGCGACGGGCTCCAGGATGATATTGATGATGAGCGCCGTTGCCAGCAGGATGGTGGGCATACGGCTGTCCCCCAGCGCCCGGATGATATTCGTCTGCATCTGCAGGAACACGAACATGATGATGCCGCCATAGACAATGCTGATGAAGCTGTGGGCGCCTTCCAGTATCTCCGGCGGCGTCTGCATCAAGATGAGCATGGAGCGGCAGAGCGGCACGCCGATGGCCGTCAGCACCAGCGAGCAGATGAGCGCCAGAAATGCACAGGCCGCGGCGCTCTGCCGGACGCCCTTTTCATCCTTCGCACCGAAGCGATGCCCGGTATAGATCGAAAGTCCGCCCGTCAGCCCTATGACAAAGCCCAGCATGAGAAACATGAGGCTTCCGGTGCAGCCTACCGCCGCCAGAGCCTCCACGCCCAGAAAGCGCCCGACGATCAGCGTGTCCACGAATGCGTAGAGCTGCTGAAAGATATTCCCCGCGATCAGCGGCAGGGTAAACATGAGGATCAGCCGTGCAGGCTCCCCCTCCGTAAGATTTTTTGTCATGCTGATTTCCCTTCATTCAATGTAGCGCGTCACAAAGGTGCGCAGCGTCTCCTGCAGCACCGTGACATTGCACCAGAGCGCCTCGGTCTGCGGGCGCAGCTTCGTATAGTGGAAGACGGGGTGATGGCTCACCTGATAGTCCGTGGGATACGGCGTGACCTCGATGCCCTGCTTCTCGAAATTCAAAACCGCGCGGTTCATGTGGAATGCGGATGTCACGAGAATGGGCTTCCGAAAGCCCTTTTCCCGGATGATGTCCGCGGAAAATTTGGCGTTCTGCGTCGTGTTGATGCTCTTGGTCTCTTCCAGGATCATCCCTTCGGGGACGCCAAGGGAGATGAGCATGCGCCTGGCGATTTTGGCCTCCGGCCCGCTGTCCGAATAGACCTGTCCCCCGGAAAGCAGAATGGGGACATGAAGCTCCCTCTGCAGCCGCACAGCGGTGAGCAGACGGTTCGCAGGGCTCCCGCAGAGCGCGCCGATGCCGTCCACATCTGGGGAGTCCGGCATTGCGCCGCCCCCCAGCATGATGATCACGTCCCCCTTCGGATGCTCCGGCGGCTCATAAAAGGACTCCAGCTGCCCCATCGTATAGTCAGCCATCACACTGGTGCAGAAGAGGTAGAACACCGCCGTCAGCCCCGCAATCGCCGCCGCCAGTTTCCTGTCCCCCTTCTTTTTCCAGCAATACCACGCGAGCACGAAAAACGCGATGATGAAGCATCCGGGGGGCAGCACCCAGCTCGCGCCGAATTTCAAAAGGTACACCAATAAAAAAATCCGCCCTTCGTTGGAAATTACAACTTATTCGGCAGATTTTGGAATTATTCCTGCAAAAAAAATTATTTGAGTTGGTCGGCGACGCGCTGAACGATAATTTCTGCGAGCGCGGCTTTGGACATTTTCGGCAAAGTTTCAGCCGCGCCGTCGCGATTTAGAATCGTGATAATGTTGGTGTCGACGCTGAAGCCCGCGCCTTCCGCCGCAACGTTGTTGGCGACGATAAAGTCCAAATTTTTCTCAGCGATTTTGCGGCGCGCGTATTCGAGAACGTTTTGAGTTTCGGCGGCAAATCCGACGAGCAGCTGATTTTTTTTGAGCGCGCCGAGTTCCTTGAGAATGTCGGGATTTT
>CALGGN010000268.1 GCA_937915915.1 uncultured Selenomonas sp.
GAACCTTCTGGATTGCGCGGTCGTCCAGCATGACGATATCCTCGAACACGAACATGAGGCGCTTGATTTCCTCCGCAAGTTCCGGATTGTCCACTTCGAGCGTCTCGACAATGGATTTTTCTGTCGCGCGATCCACGCGATTGAGGACTTCGACAATGGCCTTGACACCGCCCGCAGACGCAAAGTCCTGCGTCATGAGCGATGACAGCTTCCGCTCCAGCACACGCTCCACCTCTCGTATCACATCCGGCGACGTGCGATCCATGACCGCGATGCGCTTTGCCACATCCGCCTGGGATTCCTGCGGCAGGGAACCGAGCACAACCGCGGCCTGATCCGGCTCCAAATACGCCATGACCAGCGCAATGGTCTGCGGATGCTCGTTCTGGATGAAGTTCAACAGCTGCGACGGATCCGTCTTCCGCAGGAAATCGAAAGGACGCACCTGCAGGCTCGTCGTGAGGCGATTGATGATATCCATCGCCTTTTCCGAGCCGAGTGCCTTCTCCAGCACGTTCTGCGCATATTCCAGACCGCCGGTCGAGATGTAGTCCTGCGCCATGGCCATCTGGTAGAATTCGCTGATGACAGCCGCCTTCTGCTCCGCGCTCACCTGCTTGTGGTTCGCGATTTCCAGCGTTACGCGCTCAATCTCGTCATCATCCATATGCTGGAACAGCTTCGCCGAATACTCCGGCCCAATGGCAATGAAAAGAATTGCTGCTTTTTCCTGAGGGGAGAGTTCCCCCTCATCCGAACTGCCATACATATCTGCCATATACTATTCATCCTCCGCAAGCCAAGTCTTGATCAGCATCGCGACCTCAGCCGGCTTATTGTCGATGAGGTTCAGCAGAGCCTGCCGCTCGGATATCTGCTGCTTCTCCTCCTCAGTAAGCTCTTCTTCCTGGACCTGACCAGCAGCAACCGCAAGCGCACGCGCTTCTTCCTCGGCCCGCTGGGCAGCCAGTTCCTCTTGACGCCTTGCCTCTTCGATAGCTTCCCTCTCCAGTCGCTTCTTGCGCTTGTACCAGTAAATACTGCCCGCAATCAACAGCAAGATCAGCAACGGAATGCCAACCTTGAGATAGAACTCGCGTGCCTCGCGGTCCCTCGCCTCCTGCTCTGCCGCAGCACGGCGATCCCTTGCCTCTGTGCTGAACGGCAGCGGTTCAACGGAAATCGTATCCCCGCGATCCGGATTGATGCCCGCCGCAGAACTCACGGAGCGCACCAAGCTCTCCTGCTGCGCGGCCGTAATGGTGTCATTCACGAGCACCGCCACGGTCAAACGGCGAATGGAACCGGGAGATGCGACAATCTTCTGGTTCTCCTCATTCACTTCATAATTCTTTGTGGATTCCTTGCGCTCGTATTCCGCGTTCGCCTGGTTCTCCTCCGCCACATAGCCCGGCACATTGGCCTGCACTCCTGCAGGTCCGCCCGGCTGATTCGACGTGCCGTTGTAGCTTTCGCTGATATCCTGCTGGCTGCGGATGATGCCCGCATCATCCACGACCGGAGTAAAGGTCTGCCGATTCGTCTGGCGCTGGTCGAAATCCAATTCCAGACTCACGCGAACAAACGCGCTGCCTTCCCCAAGGCTTTGATCCAAGAGCGTCTGCAGATTATCCTGCATCTGCAGCTGCATCTTGCGCGTCATCTCAATCTGTGTCAGCGTCTTCTGGCTGACATTCTTTTCCTCATTCTCTTCATCATCCGGATCGTTCAGAATGCGTCCGGTCTCATTGACCACCGTAATATTTTCCGGCAGAAGCCCCTGAATGCTGTGCGCTGCCAGATTCACGATTCCCTTGATTTCTTTTTTGGATAATTGCGTGTCCGGCTTCAGAATCAGCATGATGGATGCTGTCGCCGGCTTTTCATTCTTCTTATAAAGACTGTCCTCCGGAAGCACGATATGCACGCGCGCCTTCTGTACCGCCGGCACCTGCTCGATGGTACGGGTCAGTTCCCCCTGCAGGGCCTGCAGGTAATTCACCTTGTTCTGGAACTCTGTTACGCCCAGCTTGCTGTCGTCAAAAATCTCAAAACCCTTTTCCCCGCGGGGAAGCCCCTCTGTTGCAAGCGATAATCTCGTATCGTGAACCTGGGCTGACGGCACCAGAATCGTAGTTCCCGTCTTGCTTTCTTCCACCTTGTACTCTACCTTGGACTCCTGCAGGCGGGCAACCACATCACCCGCGTCCTTCGTCTCCAAGTTCGTGTACAAAGGCACAAGATCCGGCTTGCTGCCATACCAGAAGCTGATTCCAAGGATTGCAACCAGGAGAACTGCAACAGAGCCAAGCATGATATATCGTTGTCGATTGCTGAAACGGTTCCACAGCTGCAGATACCGTTCTTTCCAATCTGCCATGATCTCAATCCCTTCACGTCCGTTTAATCAATCACCCAAATCACACCTGCATGCGCATGATTTCCTGATAGGCAGACGTCGCCCGGTTGCGCAGCTGAAGGGTAAGCTGCAGCGCGATTTCCGCTTTCTGGGCCGCAACGACGACCTGCGAAATGTCATCCACACGTCCCGCAGCCAATGCTGCCTTCCACTCGTCTGATTTCAGTTGAAGCTGATTGACATCCTTTAGCTCATCCGCCAGGAACTCGCCAAAGCTCTTGGGCTTTTCCGCCTCCTGTGTCTCGCCCAGATGGCTTGTGCCCCGCATTTGGACAGGGGTCATCTGCAACGGCTCTATCTGCATCTTCCCATCACCTCACTCTTAATTTCCGCCAATTTCCAAGGCTTTCATCGCCATGCTCTTGGCCGCGTTCATCGTCGTCGTGTTCGCCTCATAGGCGCGGGAGGCTGTGATCATATCCACCATCTCCGCCACGATATTGACATTCGGGCGCTCCACATAGCCATCCGCATTCGCGTCCGGATGGCCCGGATCGTAGACCAAGGGACCCTGCGTATCATCCTCCTCGATGCGCACAGCACGCACGCCCTCGCCTACCTTCAACTTGCCCATGGAGTGCACCAGGAATTTCTCAAAGCTCTTTCCCTTTGCATCCCGCGGCTGGAACACGACATAACGGCGATGATAGGCACCGCCCTCCTGCGTCCTTGTGGTATTCGCATTCGCGATATTGTTGGATATGACATCCATGCGCAGGCGCTCCGCCGTGAGGCCGGAAGCTGCCGCATCGATTCCCAGAAACATGCCCATACCGATTCTCCATTCCTATAAAAATGTGATCAACTCTGCCCGCTTGTGATGACAGACTTCAGCTTGGCAAAATGCTCCTTCATCTCCGTCGCCAGCGCATTGTAATACAGCTGGTTCTTGGCAAGGCTTGCCATCTCCATGTCAATGTCCACATTATTGTCATCCACGCGCATGATGGTGGTCTCATCCCTCTGGATGACCGGCGCAGCCTTTCGATGAACCTCCATGGGCAAATGCTTGTCATGGGTGCGGACCATCTTCAGGCGTCTGCCTGCCTCTTCATCTCCGTAGATTTCCTTCGCAAGCAGATCCTCAAAGATCACATCGCTCTTCCGGAAATTCGGCGTATTCACATTCGCGATATTGTCGCTGATGACCTCATGCCTCATGCTGGCAGCTTCCATACCGCGCTGCATGTAGTCGATCGTAGCGGAATTGACAATCTGTTCCAGCAACATGGACACACCCTTTCAAACGATAACAATAATCGGTATATCATATATCATGACAGAGTTTCCACTTCGTACAATTCTACATTAAGGGAACAACTCCTTCAAATTTTATCACTTTTTCTCCATTTTTAGAAGTGCTTCCTGAAATTTTCTTGAGAAAAGTTTTCCGAAAGAAAATAAAAAAGCCAGGATATCGCCATCCTGGCTTTACAAATATCACTTCCTCAGCTTCTGTACCTCTTCCAGCAGGTACTCATTCAACACCTTGATGTAGGTTCCCTTCATCCCCAGGGATTTCGACTCGATCACTCCTGCCGACTCGAACTTGCGCAGGGCATTCACGATGACCGAGCGCGTGATCTTCACGCGGTCCGCGATCTTCGATGCAACCAGAAGCCCCTCCATACCGTTGAGCTCGCTCAGGATATTGACCGCCGCCTCAATCTCGGAATAGGAAAGGGTCTCCAAGGCAATCTTGACCGTGGCCTTCTTCCGCACCTCCAGCTCTACTTTCTGCGCATGATCGCGCAGCATCTCCATGCCCACGACCGTCGCTCCGTACTCGGAAAGCAGCAGATCGTCCTCGTCGAACTCCGAGTCATATTTTGCCATGATCAAGGTGCCGATGCGCTCGCCCACGCCATAGATGGGAACGATCGTCGTGGTCTTGCCGTTGAACATGCATTTCGTATCATCCTCATAGGCGCACATGCCCGACTTGGAATGCAGGTTCGGGTTCGTCTCATCCATCCGATTGAGCCAGCTCACGTACGGTTTCGGAAACTTGCCCTGATTGATGACCTTGTCCACCATGACATCGCACTCAAAATCATCGATGAAAGCATACCCATAAATCTTTCCCTGCCGGTTCGTGATATAGACATTCGCATCCAGAACATTGCTCAGGACGCGCGAAATACCATCATATTCGACATTCTCAGACCTTTGGAGCAGCCGGTTGAGCCTCCTGGTTTTCTCTAATAATGTAGCCATGCAGCAATCTTCCTTTCGACCTCATCCATGTGATATTCTCCGGTACATGGTACGCCAAACACTATACTTGCTTCCATGATATCACACTTCTCAAAAAAAACCTAGCCGAAAAAAGAAAATTTTTTTAAAATTTTATAGATTGAGAATCAGCTAACTTATCAAAGAATATATTGCGACAGATCGCGGTTCACCACGATATCCGAAAGTTTCTCGTCCACATAGGCCGCATCGATATGCACCTTCTGCCCGGTCATTTCCGGTGCTTCAAAGGAGATATCCTCCAAGAGCTTCTCCAGGAGCGTATGCAGGCGGCGTGCGCCGATATCCTCCGACTGCTCGTTGACATCACAGGCCAGCTCCGCCAGACGGCTGATTGCGCTGTCTTCAAACACGACCTCTACCTGCTCGGTTTCCAGAAGCGCGCGATACTGCTTCAAAAGCGCATTCTGCGGCTCCGTCAGGATCTTCTCGAAATCCTCCTTGCGCAGGGATTTCAATTCCACGCGGATTGGGAAGCGCCCCTGAAGCTCAGGGATCAAATCCGAGGGCTTCGCCGTGTGGAACGCGCCTGCCGCGATGAACAGGATGTGATCCGTCTTGACCGGACCGTACTTCGTCATGACCGTCGAACCCTCCACGATGGGAAGGATATCGCGCTGCACGCCTTCCCTGGAAACATCGGGGCCCGCCACGCCATCCTTGACCGCCACCTTGTCGATCTCATCGAGGAACACGATGCCGCTCTTCTCCGCCACATTCACGGCAGTCTCTGCCACCTCATCCATATCGATGAGCTTGTCCGCCTCTTCCTGGATAAAGATCTTGCGCGCCGCTGACACCGTCACCTTGCGCTTGCGGCGGCGCTTCGGCATGAGGCTGCCGATCATGTCCTGCAGATTGTCCCCCATGCCTTCGAGACTGGACCCGGAGAACATGCCTACCATCGGGCGGCTGGTTTCCTCCACATCGATCTCGATCATCTCTTCTTCCAGTTCCCCTTTTTCCAGACGCTTGCGCACCCACTCGCGTCCCTTCTGGTACTTCGGCTCTTCTTTTTCCGGTTCCTTCTCTTCGTCACTCTCAACGCTGCCAAAGAGCCGCCCCAGCGGGTTCTGGGATTTCTTTGGCTCCGGCACGAACACATCCAGAATGCGCTCTTCCGCCAATTCCTTCGCCTTTTCCCTGACCTCCTCCGTGCGCTGCTGACGCACCATGCGCACGGCAATCTCCGCCAGATCCCGCACGATGGATTCCACATCCCGTCCCACATAGCCCACTTCGGTGAATTTCGTTGCCTCCACCTTGATGAACGGCGCCTTCACCAGACGCGCCAGACGTCTGGCGATCTCCGTCTTGCCGACGCCCGTCGAGCCGATCATGAGAATATTTTTCGGGATCACGTCGTCCCGCATCTCATCCGGAAGCTGGCGGCTGCGCCAGCGGTTCCTGAGCGCGATGGCAACCGAACGCTTCGCCGCATCCTGTCCGACGATATGCTTGTCCAGCTCTTCCACGATCTGGCGCGGTGTCTGCTCATTGACTCCGATCTGTTCCTTGTCCATTTAGTCCAGCTCCTCTACCTTGATATTGTGATTCGTGAACACGCAGATATCCGCCGCGATCACAAGTGCCTCCTGTGCAATTTCGGCAGCCGTCATATCCGTATGCCTTGCCATGGCCCTGCCCGCAGCGAGCGCGAAAAAACCTCCCGACCCGATGGCTGCCACCTCTCCGTCCGGCTCAATGACTTCTCCATTGCCCGACAGCATGAGGATGGTATTCCGATCGGCAACCAGCAGCAGCGCCTCCAGCTTCCTCAGGATCTTATCCGTTCGCCAGTCCTTTGCCAGCTCCACCGCCGCACGCTGCAGATTCCCATGATAGGATTCCAGCTTTGCCTCGAACTTCTCGAACAGCGTGAATGCGTCCGCCACAGATCCGGCAAAACCCGCCAGCACCTTGTCATGATAGAGTCTGCGCACTTTGCGCGCATTCGCCTTCATGATGGTCTGCTGCCCGAAGGTGACCTGCCCATCCCCCGCAATGGCTGTCTTGCCATCCTTGCGAACCGCCACGATTGTCGTTGCATGAAATGATGTGTCCATCTGCACCGCTCCTTCTATAAGTGATGTTCCTGAAACTTTCCCACGGCTTCCAAGGCCCGTTCCGCGAGCATCTGCTTCTTGATCTTCTTGTCCTTGATCCGCCTGTCGAGGGCGGGCAGCAGCCCGAAATTCACGTTCATTGGCTGGAAATGCTTTGCCTCTGAGGTCGTGATATAGTGCAGCATCGCCCCATGGCAGCTTTCCTCCGGAAATACCAGAGGCTCCTGCCCCATGGCGATGCGCGTGGCATTGATGCCTGCCACGAGCCCGCAGGCGGCGGACTCCACATAGCCTTCCACGCCGGTCATCTGTCCCGCAAACAGAAGACGCTGCTCACCTTTGAGCAAAAGCGTCGGCTCCAGCAGCTTCGGCGCATTCAAAAAGGTGTTGCGATGCATCATGCCGTAGCGCACGAATTCCGCATGCTCCAGTCCCGGAATCAGCCCGAACACGCGCTTTTGCTCCGGCCACTTCAGATGCGTCTGGAAGCCCACGATATTGTACAGCGTTCCCTCCGCATTGTCCTGCCGGAGCTGCACCACCGCATAGGGGCGCACTCCCGTCTCGGGATGCTCCAGACCCACAGGCTTCAACGGCCCGTAGCGGAGCGTATCCTCCCCGCGGGACGCCATGACCTCCACGGGCATGCAACCCTCGAAAAAAACAGGCTTGTCGAAGTCATGGACAGAGGCCGTCTCTGCGTGCACCAGCTCCTCATAAAAGCGCAGATATTCCTCCCTGCCCATCGGGCAGTTAATATAAGAGGCCTCTCCCTTCCCGTAGCGGGAAGCACGATAGGCCTTCGTCATATCCACGGATTCCAAGGTCACGATGGGCGCCGCCGCATCATAAAAATAGAGGGTATCTTCCCCTGTATGGCGCGCGATATCCTCCGCCAGGGCGCCTTCCGTCAGCGGGCCGCTGGCAACGACCGTCACAAGCTCCTCTGCCATCGGGATCTTCTGCATTTCCTCACGCAGGATCGTGACATTCGGAAGACCTTCCAGCGCCCCCGTCACATATCGGCTGAAGGCCGTGCGATCCACCGCCAGCGCACCGCCCGCAGGGACTTCTGTCGCATCGGCCGCCTCCATGACGAGGGAGCCCAGCCTGCGCATTTCCTCTTTCAGCACGCCAACCGCATTCTCCAACCCTGCTCCTCGGAGGGAATTGCTGCATACCAGCTCCGCAAAGCCCGCCGTCTTGTGCGCCGGAGTGGATTTCCCGGGACGCATCTCATACAGCACGACCTCCGCGCCGCGCTTTGCCGCCTGCCATGCCGCCTCGGAACCTGCAAGCCCCGCCCCGATGATGATGATTTTCTTCATAGTGACTGTCAAGACCTCTTTTGTGCCAAATCCACCGCAAGCTCCGCATTGCGTTCAGCTTTTCCCCGAAGCGTCGCCAAAAGCTCCGCATTCTGCCCGCGGCGCTCCGCCTTGTCCTTCCACCGCTGGCGGATCGCCTCCATGAGCTCGTCCACCGTGATGCTCGCCAGATCTCCCACGGGATGCTCCCCGATGGAATCAAGAAAGCGATCGATTTTCGGATCATAGGAAATCCCCAGCATCGGCGTTCCCATGACTCCCGCAAAGATCAGCGCATGCAGCCGGATGCTCAGCATGAGATCCATGGAACCGACCAGCGACAAAAGCTCGCTCGTACTGTACTCATCGGAAAGGACCGTGCATTCTCCCTCCGTCATGGCGGCAATCTCCTCCGCCACCCGCACATCCTCAGGATACTGCATCGGAAGGAACACCACTCTTGCATCCATTTCACGCACAATCGTGTCCGCTGTCTGCGCAAGTATCTTCTTGTAATATTGCAGATGCTGCCACTCACGCACGGCAATCCCCACGACAGGCTTCGCCCCGTCCGCATGATAGCGGCGCAGGATAGCCCGCCCTGCCTCCTGCCCGACCGGATGGATGGCCAGCACGGGATCCGCCGTGCATTCGATCTGCGGGCGGCAGATCCCAAGACTGGCAAGCTCCACCAGAGAGCCCCTGTCCCGTACCGTGATGAGGTCCGCATGATTGCCGATCCATTTCATGAAAAAACGCGCCACGGTTCCGTAAATGGGGCCGATTCCCTGGGCATAAAGCATCACCCGGCAGCCCGTCAGCTTCGCCAGAAAGATGATGCACAGATAGTAGTAAAGACTCCTGCGGCTCGTCACATTCTGCAGCAGGCTCCCTCCGCCGCTGATCAAGAGATCCGCGTGGCGGAGCGCAACAAAAATCGCCGGAAAGTCAAGCCATGACACGGCCTCGACACCATGCCTCTGCTTCGTGTCCTCCGGATTCGCCGAAATCACTGTAATATTCAGTTGTGGATCGAGATCGGACAGGACTTCAATCATTGCCGCGAGCATTGCCTCGTCGCCGGCATTCCTTGAGCCGTAATACCCGGAAACCACAATTTTCGTCATGAGTTCTTGCTACGCTCCTTTGCTGCAGACAGAAGCGCCTGCCAAAGCTGAATCAAAACCATTGCCGCCATGCCGACACCGGCGCCCAAGGCTACACCGCCGATGCCGCGCACGAAGGACATGTAGATCGGCGTCCTCATGTGCGCGAAAGTCTCCACCATGGAACCCTGTCCGATCACCGCCACGATGGTCAGCAGGAAGAATACCATCGTCGGCCACTTGCGCTGCCACGCCATTGCCGCAACCATGAAAGCAGGATGCCCGATCAGGAGCTCCTTCGAGCGCGGCCTCGCATAGAACGCCTGCTCCAGAAAGGCCCGGAACTGGATTTCCAGATTCGAGACCGGCATGCCGGATGTATGACCGCTGCGCGCGATGAACACCACACCGGCGCCCAGCACGAGCAGCATACCCAGAAACGTCTTGATCTTCACGGGCATATCGAGGATCTTTTTCATTTGGTCCACGACGCCCTTCGTATCGTCCATGCTTCCGTCGAAGATGTCGAAGCGCTGCAAAAATGCGATTGCCACCAATAGGAGCGGCAGGACAAAGGTCAGCTTGATGCCGCGGAAGATATTGAATTCCAAGAAATATTCCACATCGGAAAGGGAACCCGACAGATAGGCCGCGCCGATCATGGAAAGCCCGCTTGTCACCAAAAGCGCAAGCGCTGCCGTTGCCATGAGCTTCGGCAGGGAAAGTTCCCCCGGCGCCTTCATGGCGCGCAGCCTGTCAAGCTGCCAGATCACCGCCAGCGCCGGGAACACATTCGCGCTGGCAAACGCCGCCAGAAGGCGGATTTTCGTGCCGCTGCCCATGAGCACGGGTACCGCAGCCAGAAGAGCGCACAAGGCAAGCAAGCCATACTGGTATTTCGGGCGCGCATTGAGCCACGGAACCACAATCGACAGGTACAGCACGCCTGCCGCCGCAACGCCAAGCATCACGAGAGCGCGCAGGAATTTCGATGGATAGTAATTTTCGAAGGTGCCTGCCGGACCGATGGTATAGCCTTTTGCTTCCAAAAGCTCCCGCGTATCGCGGATGTATTTCATATTCGTTTCCATCAAGGAAAGGCCCGGAGCATTCTTTTCATAAATGTGCAGGAGATCGATGCGGATATTGCGCTCCTGATCCGTATTCGACCAACGCTCCACGATGGTGCTCATCTTGAGCTTCGGCTGCTCGTCCTTCGGCACCGAGTACAGGCGCGCGATATGGTCATAGCCGATGCCCTTCGGGATCTCGTATGCCGTCTTCTGCTTGTAAAAATGCAGCTGCGTCGTCGCCTCGATAAAGCCGACCGTCATATCCCGCGCTTTCAGCTCGTCAATGGTCGTCTGCAGGGCTTTCGGCGTTCCAAGGACCTCCGGGCCG
>CALGGN010000269.1 GCA_937915915.1 uncultured Selenomonas sp.
ATCGCCATCTTCGATTGGCGGTGTGAAATTCTGCTGCGCCCACATTTTTTTCGCGTAATTTGGATAATGTCCACGAACTTGAACATCGCCGAAGTAAAAAATTTCATCCATATTTTTCAGCGCGGCAATTTGATCGTCTGGATTGCAAGTCTCGGGATAAGTAGGTCCCGTCCAAAGCATGCATCCAATCATGAAATCTGGATTGATTTTGTGTCCCTCGATAACCGCTTTCGCCGATGCAACGAATTCATTGTGCGCGGCTTGATACATGACTTTGCGACGATTCTCGCCTTCTGCATATTTGATTCCGGAATTTGTAAACGCTGTAAATGGTGCGAATGCTGCATCGATTGCGCGTCCTTGATTGTTGATTTCGTTGAAAGTCAGCCAATATTTGACTTTATTTTTATAACGCTCGAAACATGTCACGGCGAATTTGACGAAGAAATCTATGCATTTGCGATTTCTGAATCCGCCATATTTATTTACGAGATTCAGTGGAAGTTCAAAATGGCAAAGCGTGATAATCGGTTCGATTCCATGTTTTTTCATTTCATCGAACATATCATCGTAGAATTTCAAGCCTTCTTCGTTTGGAGTTTCATCGTCGCCGTTTGGAAAAATTCGAGTCCATGCGATTGAAGTTCTGAAACATTTGAATCCCATTTCTGCAAAGAGTGCGATATCCTCTTTGTAATGATGATAGAAATCGATCGCCTCGTGATTTGGATAATTTTTGCCTTCGACGATTCCATCAGTGATTTCGCGCTGCTGTCCTGGACCTGCAGCACACATAACATCCGCGACAGACATTCCTTTGCCGCCGACATTCCATGCGCCCTCGAGTTGATGCGCTGCTACTGCTCCGCCCCATAAAAAATTTTTTGGAAACGCCATGAAAATTCTCCTTTCGATTTAAAAATTTTTGGATCGCGATATAATTTGAAAAAATTTGTGAGGGATTGAAAATGCTTCAATTATTGTTGGGATTGTGTTTGATCTGGGGATTCAATTTTGTCGTGATGAAAACTGCAAATCAATATTTCTCACCGGAATTATTTGTGACGCTTCGATTTATCCTCGGCGCAGCAATTCTATTCGCCTATGCATCGATTCGAAAATTGCATCTTCCAAAGCGAGAATTTTGGATCTGGATTGCGATAACTGGCGCATTGCAAATTTCGATCGGCGCGGCAATTGTTCAAATTTGTTTCAATTATCTAAGTGCAGGACTTGTTTCAGTTTTGAATTACACGATGCCACTATGGGTTATAATTTTAGCACGAATCTTTTTAGGTGAATCGTTGATGAAGAAAAAAATTATCGGAATTGTTACGAGCATTTTAGGCGTCGCAATTCTCATGGATGTCGATATCAATGGAAATATTTTCGGAATAATTCATGGTCGGATTATGTCCGACATTGACCATAGCTCGATATTTTTTTGTGCCAACCTGCACAAAACATGCATATACGCCTACTTTAGGAAGAATATACTCCGGTGAATACTGGATATTGGCAGTAGGAAAACCCATAGAAGTGCCTTTATTCCTTCCATGGATAACAACTCCTTCTATTTCAAACAGCCTTCCCATCATTGCGCCTGCTTCTTCCATCTGGCCAAGACGGATGCACGAAGAGATTCTTGTGCTGGAAATCTTCCCGTTTTCATCCTGCACCGCATCAACCACAAAAACATCATATTCGGCTTTTTCTTTTAACAGGTATGCATCCCCCGCCCCTTTTGCGCCGAAATGAAAATCAAAGCCGCATACAATGCCTTTCAGATTCAGTTTCCCAAGAATCCTTGAAAGAAAATCTTCCGGTTCCAGCAAAGACATCTCCTTATCAAACTGCAGGATAACAATATTGTCTATTCCCAAGCTGACTGCCTGATTGATCCTTTCACGAAAAGTAGAGATGTGATGAACTTCCACAGCATTTTTTATGGTTACCCAGGGATCAGGATCAAATGTGATCAATGCGCTTTCACAATCCTTTTCTTTCGCCATTTCAATTGTCTTTTTTACGAGTTTCTGATGTCCAAGGTGCATTCCGTCAAAATACCCGATGCACGCGCACATGCCAACTTTGTATACAATGCTCGTATTCATGCCAATCGTAATGATACGCATCAGAAAAACCCCCTCAGGCAATGATATAAACCATCTTCTCTTCTTTCATAAGCAGCCAAAGGTTTGTTTTCCTTGCAGAAAATAACCTTTTCAAATTCATAATCCATCTTCAGTTTCATCCCGTTCATAATTCTTTTATCATCATGGATATCAATCAGATGATATTCTGATGAAAGAACGATTCTTGGATCAGGAAATTGTTCCAGCTCTTCCAGCTCATCCACTGTACAGGCTTCATCCAGGCTGATTTCTTCAATACCGGTACGCACCAGGGAGGTCATTGTACCGATTTCACCGATCTGCTTTGCAAAATCATCTGCATAGGATTCGTCTTAAACTGCTGAACCATTCGCATAATTCCGGTCATAGCGTTATTCATCGTCTATGTCTCTCCTTTTTCGTTTCAGCATTTTAATATCCGCTTTTATAGTGTCTAATTCATTGAGAATCGGCTCAATTTCGCTTTTTAAGGCAAAATCTGTAAGCTTATACCCTTGATCGTTCTGTTTG
>CALGGN010000270.1 GCA_937915915.1 uncultured Selenomonas sp.
GTTTTTATCATATAGGCCCTGCCGCTGGGCAGGGCCTTTCGATCTCAGTGCAGCTTGGTCCAGGATTCCCTGCCGGTTTCCTGCCGCCTCCTTCAAAGTCCGCTTGATATCCGCTCCCGTCAGCAGCCCGGAAACATTTACCGTCTCGCCAAAATATTGATTGACCACGGGCAGCACCCTCACCCGCAGATTCGGATTCTTTTCCATCTCTTCTTCCGCCAGTTTTTTCATAACGGGAGCAATGGAAGTCCCGGAAACAACGTCCAGACAAATGGAATCCGCATAGCCCTTCCCCTTCACGGCTTCCGCTTCCCAGTCGCAGAGAAAACTTCTGGCAAGCCCGATCCCGTTGTCCAGTTGGGGAAAACCATCGTAATACTCCGCCGGTGGAAGCTCACGTCCCGCCAAAAAGTAGAACTCATCCCCCAGATAGAGGAACGTCCTGCCATCCTCTTGCCGCATCCGCTCCTGCCAGCGGCTGACCTCATCGATGACGCGCTCTGCCCCTGTACGGTCGAACTGCTGCAAGGGGAACGGATCTGTGCGGTATCTGGTGATGCCGACCGGAACAATGGCCAGAGAAAGCGCATGCGGCCGGCGCGCCGCCAGCTCGCGGATTGTCCGCGACAGCTCCTCCCCGTCGTTCAATCCCGCACACAGCACCACCTGCGTGTGATATTCCACACCGGCGGCCTCCAGCCGGTCAAGCTGCGCATGGATCTCCCCTGCCCGCCTGCATCGCAGCATCTGTGCCCGAAGCTCCGGATTCATGGCCTGGACGGATACGAACAACGGCGACAGATGAAACTGCTCGATTCTCCTATAATCCGCTTCCGCCATATTGGAAAGGGTGATGAAATTTCCGTAGAGGAAGGACATGCGATAATCATCATCCTTTATGGAAAGGGAACTGCGCATATCCGGCCCAATCATATCCACAAAGCAGAAATAGCAATGGTTCGCACATCGGCGGATGCCGTCAAAGACGGCTGACTCGAACTCCACGCCCAATTCCTCATCCATTTCCTTGTCAAAGGAAATCATTTCCCGTTCGCCATCCGCATGTTCCACCAAAAGCTCGATCTCTTCCTCTGCCATGGCGAAGCTCAAATCGATGATATCCCGCAATTTCATTCCATTGACTTCAACAATGCGGTCTCCCGCAAGCAGTTCCAGTTCCTCCGCAAGACTGCCGGGATGCACACGCAGAATCTTTCCCGGAGTTTCCTTTCGCATTCCCTCACCTCCACACAAAGGAGGAGTGATGTGTCAGCATCACTCCTCCAAAATCCCTATCTTGATTTATACGCGGCTCATTCTTCTGCCGTCTGCTCTTCCGCCTGCCCCGCCTGCTCATCCTTCTTCGCGCGCGTGATGCTCAAAGAGATGCGCTTGCGCTTCATATCAATGCGGAGCACTTTCACCCGCACCACATCACCCGTGTGAACCGCCTCATCCGCACGCTCGATGCGCTTTTCGCAAAGCTCGCCCATGGGAATAAGACCATCAAAGCCCGGCTCGATCTCCATGAAGGCGCCAAAGTCCGTCAGCTTGATGACCTTGCCTTCGATGTAGTCGCCTTCTGCATACTTCTCTGCCTTGTCAAGCCACGGATCGCGCATCGTGTCCTTGACGGAAAGAGAAATGCGCTTGGTCTCCGTATCCACGGCTTTGACATAGACATCCAGCTCCTGACCGACCGTCAGCACATCCGCAGGCTGCTTCACCCGCTCCCAAGACAGGTCGGAAATATGTGCCAAGCCATCCACGCCGCCGATATCAATGAACGCACCATAGTCCACAATGCGCTTCACCGTACCGCGAACCGTCTGTCCGGCTTCCAAGGTGGAGAATACCTCTTCCTGCTTCTTGTCGCGTTCCTCTTCCAAAAGACGACGTCTGGAAAGCACAAGACGGTTCTTGTTGCCGCGCGTCGTATCCAACTCAATGATTTCAGCCGTCACCGTCTGCCCGACATACACCGAGAGATCCTTCACAAAATGAAGTTCCATCTGGGAAGCCGGAATAAATCCGCGCAGCCCGTTCACAGAAACCACAAGACCGCCCTTGACGACCTGCGTCACCTGCGCCTCCACCATTTCATGACGGTCGTAAATCTCCTGCATCTCATCCCATGCATGCATCTGCTCCACGCGAGTACGGGACACAATGCCCTCGTTGTCGCCACCGCCGAGTGACACCACATAGACATCGATCTCATCATCCACTTCGGCCACGCCCTGCAAGGTCTCCGGCTCAGGGAAGGACCATTCCTTCTTCGGGAGGATCAAATCCTTCTTATAGCCCGTGATTCCCACGATCAGCTGATCGTCTTCCACTTTAACAACACGGCCCTTGACCACCGTATTTGCCTGAACATCCGCCAGATAATCCTCCAGCAGTTCCTTCATCTCATTCTTCTCGTCTACACTCTTTACATCCTCTGACACTTTTGATATACCTCCTTGATAATCCAGTCGGGAGTAGATGCCCCGGCTGTAATACCAATTTTTTCTATTTTGTCAAACCATCGATCCTGCAATTCAGCTGCCGTTTCGATATGGTAAGTCCTGCATTGATCGGCACAAAGCTGTGCCAAACGCGTGGTATTCGCACTGTTCTTCCCACCGATCACCAGCATGACATCCACTTTGGATGCCAGCTCCATCGCCGCTGCCTGCCGTTGATCCGTAGCTGTGCATATCGTACGCAGGATCTTGATATCCCGCGATCTGTCCAAAAGCCTCATGACAATCTGCTGAAACCTTGTTCCCGAAAATGTCGTCTGCGAAACGATCCCCAGCTTAGAGCAGAACTCCAAGGCTTCGGCCTCCTCCACAGTCTCCACGATCCGGGCTTGATGCGCGGCCCATTCCGAGATGCTCTTGACCTCCGGATGTTCCTTCTCGCCAACAATAACGACCTGATAGCCCTCATCCATCAGCGCCTTTGCAGACATCTGTGCTTTTCTGACATGCGGACAAGTCGCGTCTACAAGTGTCAGACCTCTTTCCTCCGCAATTTCATATACCTGCGGACCCACACCATGAGAACGGATGATAATCGTGCCATCCTGCATTTCGTCCAACCGGTCAACCGTACCCACGCCCTCCTGCTTCAATCGTTCCACCATCTGCGGATTGTGGATGATCGGGCCAAGCGTACAGGCATTGCCTCCCGGCGCAGCATTTTCTCTGGCAATCTTGATAGCGCGCTTCACACCATAGCAAAACCCCAGATACTCTGCCAAAATGACTTCCATACATCTACCACCAATATGATTTTGTCGCCGCCCGCAAAGACCGAATTCCATCTCTCCCTTTGCAAGCTAAGGTACAGTATACCATCAATATCCCAATCTGGCAAACAAAAAACGTACTTTTTCAAAAAAAATTTACACTTTTCACCTGCATATTGTACAAATATGTACAAATAGGATGATATTCCTATGATATCAGAACGATTCGCCTGTTAA
>CALGGN010000271.1 GCA_937915915.1 uncultured Selenomonas sp.
TTAGATTTCGTGTAAGGGCGTGTGGACACCGAAGGTGTCCGGTAAGCTTACTATGCGTTTTTCTTGCCCAGAACTTCTGCCAAGGTCTGCATCATCTTCGGCACGTCCAGAGGCTTTGCGATATGCCCATCCATGCCGGCGGCTCTGGCTGTCTCCACGTCCTCGCTGAACGCGTTTGCCGTCATGGCGAGGATGGGGATGTGGGCGAGGCTTTGGTCGGATAGGGCACGGATCGCCTGAGTGGCGGCATAGCCGTCCATGACGGGCATCTGGATGTCCATGAGCACCGCGTCATAGTCGCCGGGGCTGGAGGCCGATATTTTCTCCACTGCCTCCTTGCCGTTTTCAGCGGTATCCACGTGGAATCCGGCGTTCTCCAGAAGCATCTTGGCGATTTCCCGGTTCACATCAATATCATCCACCAGAAGCAGCCTGCTCCTGGTGAAGTCCACTTCCTTGGCCGAAAGCTCCGTCGTTGTTTCTTCGACTGCGTCCTCCGTATCTTCTGCCAGAGGAAACTGCAAGCGGACGATGAACTCCGTTCCCTGTCCCTGCGCGGTCGCCACCTCGATGCTCCCATGCATCAGATCCACGATGCTCTTGGTGATGGCCATGCCCAGACCTGTCCCCTGAATTCCGCTCACCGTGGAGGTGCGCTCCCGTTCAAAGGCGTTGAACACCTTGGCGGCGAATTCCTCCGACATGCCGATGCCGCTGTCCTTTACGCGGAGTTCATAGCTCCCATATCCTTCGGGGGCATCCGGCAGCTCGCGGAGCAAAACAGAAACCGAACCATCCTTTGGCGTGAATTTGCAGGCATTGCTGATGAGGTTGAGCAATACCCGGTTCAGACGGTTTTCGTCGCACAGCACCCTGCGATGCCGGATATCAAGGACGTCCACCGTGTAGCGGATGCCCTTGGCCGCCATTTGGGAGGCAAACAGATCGCGCACATCCTCCATGGTCTGCTGCATGACCGTGGGGGCAATGTCCAGTTCCAGCTTTCCGCTCTCGATGCGGCTCATCTCCAGAATGTCATTGATGAGCGCCAGCAGATGATGGCTGGAAGTCTCAATTTTATGAAGAAAGCGTTGCATGCTTTCCGGCAGGTCCGTCTCTTGTTTCGCCAGTTCGATATAACCGATGATGGCATTCATGGGGGTGCGGATGTCATGGGACATATTGAAGAGGAATGTGGTTTTTGCCCTGCTTCCCTGCTCCGCCTTCGTCTTGGCTTCCAAGAGCTCCGCTTGCTTCTTTTTGAGCTCCTTCTGCTGGTTCTCGATGGTGGCGAGATTTTCCCGCAAATGCTGGTTGTACGCCTCCTGCGCCTTGAAATCGCGGTACTGGAACACGGTTGCCACTACGAGGATGAGCATGACCAGCAGGATGGCCAAAAGGGAGGCGCCCAGCCATGGATGATTCTCGATCATGCCCTTGATGGTCGTATTTTCATAGCGGTGGCTGATCCATTTGCGATCCAGCTCGACAAGACGGCCTTCCTCCTGCATCTGCTTGAGCATGGCACTGAGACGCACGCAGAGCACCGTATCCTTGGGGGGGAGCGCCATGGAACTGTAGGCATGCATCACCGCATAGCTCGGCACTACGTCGTCGATCCCCAGTTTTTCCAAGAAAAAGGTTCCCACTTGGATCGGGCAGATGGCATACTCATACTCGCCCTTTTTCAGTGATGTGAAGATGTCCTCATAGAAATCCAGATAGGTGATTTCATCATCCAGCCCCAGACCCGGCATCCGATGCCGGGAGGCGACCCGCCGCCCGTAGAGATCCGCCACGTTGGTAATTTTCCTGCGCCCATAGACCACGTACTGTTTCTCGGCAATGGGCAGTGTCGCTATCATGCGGTGATCGTTCACGATAAGGTCCGAGTCCATGTTCATGATGATGTCGGCGTCCCCTGCCAGAAAGGTTCGATTCGCTGTTGGCCAGTCCATGAGCTTCAGATCCAGGTTCATTTGCAGGCGGTTGGCAAGCTCGTTCATCAGTTCCACATCACGCCCCATGTAGCTGCCGTCTTCGCCCAGATAGGAATAGGGAGCATAGTCCTTGTCCGCCACGACATGCAGGGTCTTTTCAAAGCGGTTTTCCGCCTGTACTTCCATTCTCGGAGGTGATCGGAACGCTTCCGAGCCGTAGAGATACAACACGCCGAACACTGCTGCGAGCAAAAAGGTCAGGAAGAGAAATGCATTGCGCCTGCCTTCAAAAAATCTCGTCCGGGTTTTCATCCATCTTCCTCCCAAGAGTTCATTGAGCAAATTTCCATAAGGAACCGGCAAACTCATTCATCCTATCATTATACCGCAGTGATACCAATTTTCCAAATGCAAAATATCCTGTTTCGATTCGGGCTTTGGGCAGGATTTCGCCGTGCGAGGGTCGAATCTTAGACTTTGGGGAATCAGCGTTTCCCTTGGAAAGCAATCCAAACAAAAGGAAGAAGTGGTCTGTCATGAAAAAACTGTGTTGGATACTGTTGCTGGGAATGGCATTTGTTTCCATGCTGCTGGCAGGATGCGGCTCGGAAGCGAAAAGGGGGGACCCTGCTGCCAAAGACGGAGGAAAGAAGCTCGTCATCTACACCTCCATGAAGGAATCGCTGATCGGCGGCATCGTGGAGGATTTCCGGAAGCAGCATCCGGAGCTCACCGTCGACTACCAATCCGCAGGAGCCGGCAAGCTCATGGAGAAGATCGCCGCCGAACGGCAAAGCGGGCATATCCTCGCCGATATCATCTGGACCAGCGAGGTTCCCGATTTTTACCAGATGAAGGAAGACGGGCTGCTGGAACAGTTCCGGCCTGCCGCGTTCCAAGAGATCCTCAATCCCTTCGAGGACTATGACGGTTCCTTTACGGCGGCTCGTCTTGGTACCCTCGGCATCGTCATCAACACGGACAAGGTGGAGGTTCCGCCGACATCCTGGGAGGATATTGCCACACAGGAGCTCTATCGTAACTCCTTTGGTCTGGCCGACCCCGCCCTCTCCGGCACATCCTTCATGAGCATCGCGCTTCTGGAGAAGGAATTCGGCTGGGACTATATCGTGCGCCTGCGACAGAACGGCGCCAGCAAGAGCAAGGGCTCCGGGCAGGTGGTGGACAATACGGCCAGCGGTGAACTGACTGCCTGCCTTGGCGTGGATTACATCACGGCCAGCAAAATCGAAAAGGGCGCCCATCTTGCCATGATCTATCCCAAGGAACTCATCATGGTACCGAGTCCCATTGCCATTTTCAAAGACTCCGAGAACATGGAGGACCCCAAAGCCTTTGTGGACTTCGTATTGAGCAAAGAGGCGCAGCAGAAAGTCGCGGAAGCCGGCACCGTCCCCGTCCGGCAGGACATCAAGTTCCCCGAAAACTACAGCCTGCCCATGC
>CALGGN010000272.1 GCA_937915915.1 uncultured Selenomonas sp.
AGGGCGCACCGAAGGGGGTGTTGACATGAGCAAGACCCATTCGGCCAGCTTGGTGGAGCGAGCCATTGCTTACCTCGCGACGCAGCACGCCCTGCTCGTCATTGACATGGACAATTTCAAGCAGGTCAATGACAAGCTGGGGCATCTGATCGGCGATGCGGTTATTTTGGATGTAGCGCTGAATCTCAAGCAAGTGTTTCGGCCGACGGATGTCTTGGGGCATATCGGCGGCGATGAGTTCATGGTATTGATGAAGGACATCATAACGCTGGACATTGTGCAGGAAAAGTGCCGCCAGCTGAGGAATCTCCTGCGAAAAAGCTATACCCAGGGCAGCGAGAAGGTGTCTGTGTCGGCCAGTATCGGCATTGCCCTCGCGCCCCTCCACGGCACTGACTATCAGACCCTGTTTTCCCATGCGGATGCCGCCTTGTATCAGGGCAAAAAGAAGGGCAAAGACAGTCAGGTCGTTTACGATTCATCCTTTAAGAGCCATCGGGACAGGGAAACGGGGGAGGAATCCACTGGCTCCCAAGACTATCAAAAACTCATTGCCAGCCCCCTTGGAATATATTTTCCACTTGGGGCAGATGTATTACGAGCGGATGAAGAAGAGCAGCATTTGGGGATTTTAAAGAGTGTTTTCATACAACAGGAGGAGAGCATTTTATGCCACAGGAACAGACCATATCTTCCAAAACCATGTTTTCTTTTGAGGTCTTCCCGCCGAAGCGGGACATGCCGGTGGATCGGATTTATCCGACGCTGGGCGAGCTGGCCGAGCTGGAGCCGGATTTCATCAGCGTGACCTGCGGAGCGGGCGGCTCGTCGGTGGGCGGGAGTGTCCGCATGGTGGAAGTCGCGGCGGCGATTCAGGATAAGTATCACAGGCCGAGCGTTGCGCACCTGCCCTGCATCTACTTTTCGCGGGACGGAATCATGGAGACGCTGGAGCAGATGCGGGCAAAGGGAATTGGCAAGCTGCTCGCGCTGCGCGGGGACAGAGTCCCGGGCGTGGAGCCAGAGCAGGATTTCCGCCATGCGAAGGATCTGATCGCCTTTATCCGCGAGCGGACCGGGGATGAGTTCCAGATTTTCGCGGCTTGCTATCCGGAGGGGCATGTCGAGGCGCCGAGCTTGGATGCGGACATCCAGTTCCTGAAGCAGAAAGTGGAGGCGGGAGCAGACCATCTCATTTCGCAGCTCTTCTTTGATAACGAGTTCTTTTACAGGTTCCGTGAAAAGGCGCAAATGGCGGGAATCCAAGTTCCCATTGAGGCGGGAATCATGCCCGTGACCTCCAAGAGCCAGATCGAGCGCATGGTGACCATGTGCGGGGCGACGCTGCCGCGCAAGTTCCAGCGGATTCTGGCGAAATATGAATCTCGGCCTGAGGCCCTGCGGGATGCGGGGATCGCGCTCGCCATCGACCAGATCGTTGACCTCTTGGGGCATGGGGTGGACGGCATCCATCTCTATGTGATGAACAATCCCTACATTGCACGCAAGATCAGCGAGAGTGTCCGCAGCCTGCTGTAGCAGCACGATAAAAAGCCTTCCTTTTCATCAAGGGGAAGGCTTCATTTTCTTGCGGGGGCTTTTCTTTTTTTTGATACACTGGTATAATCTTCTTAATTAGCGTATCAAGGAGAGATGATACAGTGAAACGGATTGACCGTATTTATGGGTATATTCGGCAAAAATCACAAGGGTATACGAAGGCACAGCTCAAGGGGCATGTGGGCGTGACGGCCTCGGAGCTTGCGGAGGAACTGGACATCCTCAGAAACAATGTGTCGATGGAGCTCAATGTGCTGCACCGGCAGGGACGCATCGTGAAGCTCATGGGGCGGCCGGTGTATTATTTTGACCGCGGCACGCTGGAAGACCTGCTTGGGGAGAGCCTGCCGGACGAAGTCTGTGAGTTCCGCTCCATGGAGGACTGCTTGCGGAGTACGGGCATGGAAGAGAGGAACCCTTTCGAGCGGCTGATCGGCGCGGAAGGGAGCCTTGCGAAGCAGGTGGAGCAGGCGAAGGCGGCCATCCTCTATCCCCCCGATGGACTGCACACGCTGATTGTGGGGCAGACGGGCGTCGGCAAGACGCTTTTTGCGCATATGATGTACGAGTACGGGAAGATGATGCACCGTTTCGCGGACGACGCGCCCTTTGTCACCTTCAACTGCGCGGATTACTACAACAATCCCCAGCTCCTGATCTCGCATATCTTCGGCCATATCAAGGGCGCCTTCACGGGAGCGGAGCAGGCAAAGGCGGGACTGGTGGAGGCGGCGGACAACGGGGTGCTGTTTCTGGATGAGATCCACCGTCTGCCGCCGGAAGGCCAGGAGATGATCTTCTACTTCATCGATACGGGAACCTTCAATCGTCTGGGGGAAACTGCAAGGGAGCGCCGCGCGAAGGTGCTCATCATCGGAGCGACGACGGAGGATCCGAATTCCGCGCTGACCAAGACTTTTGTGCGCCGCATCCCGAACATCATCACCATCAAGCCGCTGGCGGAGCGCTCGCTGGCGGAAAAACTCGATATCATAAAGCTGTTGTTTTCGGACGAGGCACGGCGCGTCAAGAAGCCTGTGCGCATCAGCGTGGAGGCCATCAAGGCGCTTCTCGGCAGCATCGGTGCGGGCAATGTGGGGCAGCTCAAATCGAATATCAAGCTGCTCTGTGCCCAGGCCTTTCTGAACGGTATCGACAGTCCGGATTCCATTGAGGTGGACTTCCGCATGTTGCCGTCGAATGTCAAGCATGGGCTGCTGACGCTTTCCGCGAACCGTCAGGCATTGGCGGAGCTTTCCCAGTATGTGACGGAAACGCTGGTCGTGACGCCGGCAGGAGAGAAGCGGCTGGAGGAGAGCGAGTCGGACCGTAAGTTCTTCAATCTCTACCGCGTGGTGGAGGACAAAGTAGAACTTTTGAAGGGCGAGGGCATCAGCGATGAGCTGATCAAGCAGATCGTCGCTACAGATGTAAACGTTTACATAAAATCTCTCTACAATAAAAAGGATTCTGTCAACATGACGACGCGGGAGCGCCTGCTGAAGATCGTGGACGCGAATCTGGTGGATTTTTCGGAGCAGATTTCCCTCTTTGTGCAGAAGCGTTTGAACCGCAGCTATCGGGACCGTTTCCTCTATGCGTTCAGCCTGCATCTCTCCGCGTTCCTGAAACGCGTCAAGGCCAAGGAGGCTGCTCCGTACAATGAACTGGGCAGCGCCTTGCAGAATGATACCGTTTACTATCATGTGGCACAGGAAATCCAGCAGCGTATCGAGGAGCATTATCACATCGTGGTGCCTGCCATCGAGGTGGAGTACATCGCGCTTTTGCTGGAGTCCTCGGAGGACGATGATCTGGAGGAGAAGGTCATCATCGTGGTCGCGACCCATGGGAAAAGCACGGCAAGCTCCATGGTGGAGGTGGCGCAGAAGCTTTTCAGCGCCACGGACACGAATCTGATTCCCGTGGATATGCCGCTGGACGTGAAGCCTCAGGAGGTCATGCAGCGCATGGAGGCCATGCTGCGGGGGCTGCCCTGTTCGCAGGGGGTGCTGATCCTTGCGGATATGGGCTCGCTCTGCAATATGGGGGCAATCCTCTCGGAGAAGCTGCACATCCGGATACGCACGATTGATATGGTGTCCACACCGTTGATTCTGGAGGCCATGCGGAAGGCGGATCTTGCGGGCATGGATCTCGACACCATCTATGAGTCCCTGCGGAGCTTCCACGGGTACGAGACGGTGGATTTCGTGGAGCCGCAGGAAGGTGCTGCGATGGAAAAGGAAGCTGTCATCACGATCTGTTCGACCGGGCAGGGGGCAGCGCTCAAATTGAAAGCGCTGGTGGAAGAAATCCTGCACCATACGGGACGGGCCGTCGAGGTGATTCCCATCGGGCTCACGAAAATGGAGGAGCGCATTGCGGATATCCGGCAGAAATACCGCGTGATTGCAACGGTCGGCATGAAGAAGCCCAAGCAGGAGATACCCTTCATCCCGCTGGAGCAGCTCATCGACGGGAATGGCGAAAAGCTGCTGACGGAGTTGGTCTACAATCATGAGCTCAATCTGGTGCCCAAGGAAAAAAATAATATGGTGGTGCAGACGCTCTGCGAGGAGTCCCTGCGCAAATTCCTGACCTATCTGAACCCGTCGAAGGTGCTCAGTGTATTGCTGGAATTCGACAGTATATTGGAGAAAACATTGGGGCAGACCTTCTCGAACCCCATTCGGGTGCGGTTGATTGTCCACTGCGGATGCGCGCTGGAGCGTGTTGTCACGCGCACCCAGTTGGTCTACAAGGGGGATCGCTCGCAGATTGATACACAAAAACTTTATGCCATCAAAAAGGCCGCGAGTGTATTTGAGACATCGCTGAAGCTTAGATTTGACGAGGATGAATTCTGTTTCATGGCGAACATGATATGAGAGTTTTGATACACCGGATGAAAGATTTTTCATCCGGTGTATTTGTTTTGTCGGCAATTCGAGCAAAAAATTCAGTTTATGAATATTAAAAATGCATTAAAGTGTATCAAAAACAACACCACCGTATTATTTTCTTGAAAAAAACATGAAAAGATACGGAACGATGGGCGAAAGGTATGTCTTTTGTTTTAATACACAAAGTTGGCACGCAACTTGCATATTAGTAGGGTGCAGGGAATACCTGAACGAATAGCAAAGGGGGAAAAGAAATGTTCGGTATTATCGTTGGAACTCATGGTATCTTCGCGACGGAGCTGGTCAAGTCCTGCGAAATGATCATGGGCGAGCAGAAGAACGTCAAGGCGGTCACCTTGATTCCGGGCGAGGGTCCGGATGATGTCGTCAAGAAGTACGAGGCGGCAATCCAGGAACTTGACTGCGAAGACGGCGTGCTCTTCCTGAATGATCTGTTCGGGGGCAGCCCGTACAATGCTTCGACGCGGCTGGTCATCAACAATGAGAAGTACGGTGTCGTGACGGGCGTAAGCCTGCCGATGCTCATTGCGATGGCCGGTGAGCAGCTCGCCTATGGCGGCGCGGACATCAAAGAGCTCATGGAGAAGGCTGTTGCCGCAGGCAAGGATGGCATTCAGACGTTCCATGCAAGCGCAATTGTCGATGACGAGGAGGAGGAATTGTAATGAAAATCGTATTGGCAAGAATCGATGACCGTCTGATCCACGGACAGGTCGCAACGGTGTGGTCCAAGGTGACGGGCTGCCAGCGCATCATCGTATGCGATGATGATGTGGCGCAGGACAAGATCCGTTCCACGCTCCTGAAGCAGGTCGCTCCGGCAGGCATCAAGTCCCATGTGGTGGATCTTGAGAAGGCTGTGCGCGTCTATGAGAACCCGAAGTATGCGGATGACAAGTGCCTCCTGCTCTTCACGAATCCGACCAGCGTTCTCTATATGGTGGAGCATGGCGTGCCCATCACGAGCGTCAACATCGGCGGCATGAGCTTCAAGGAAGGCAAGCACCAGATCACGGGCGCTGTTTCCGTGGATGACAAGGATATCGAAGCATTCAAGAAGCTCAACGAGAAGGGCATTGAGCTCGAGATCCGCAAGGTCGATACGGATGCCAAGGTTATGCTGATGGATGTGCTGAAGTAAGCCGTCCGTTGACATATGGGAGGAGTTCTTACTCCTCCCGCAGGGATTTTTCTATATATCTTAAATGGAGGGAAACATAATGGGAACAATGCAAGTTTTACTTATCTTCATTTTCGCCACGATCGCTGGCATGGGCTCCTGCTTGGATGAGTTCCAGACACATCGTCCGCTCATCGCTTGCACAATGACAGGACTTATTCTGGGGGATATGACGACGGGCATCATCATCGGCGGTACACTGGAAATGATGGCTTTGGGCTGGATGAACATCGGCGCGGCGATTGCGCCGGATGCGGCTTTGGCTTCGGTCATTTCCACGATTCTGGTTGTTGCGGGTCATCAGGATGTGGCGACAGGTATCGCTATCGCCATGCCGCTGGCAGCAGCAGGCCAGGTTCTCGCCATCATCTGTAAGACGATCTCCGTGGTATTCCAGCATAAGGCTGACAGCTATGCGGAAGAGGGCAATCTCTTCGGCATCGATCTCTGCAACTATGGCGCGCTGATCCTGCAGGGTCTCCGTGTCGGCATCCCGGCCGTTCTCGTGGCTATGTCCGTAGGAACCGGCGTCGTGGAGGATATGCTCAATGCGATTCCTCCGGTCATCACCGGCGGTCTTCAGGTTGCGGGCGGCTTCATCGTTGTCGTAGGTTATGCAATGGTCATCAACATGATGGGCGCAAGCTATCTCATGCCGTTCTTCTTCTTTGGTTTCGTCGTTGCGGCTTTCACGAACTTCAACCTTGTGGCGTTGGGCGTGATCGGGCTTGTAGCGGCAATTATCTACATCCAGCTCAATCCGAAGTATCAGGCGGTTGCGGCAGCTCCGGCAGCAGCGAGCGGCGGTTCGGACAGCGGGTTGGACGATGAACTGGACTGATCGAACCTAGAGGAGGATACGAAAATGGAAAAAAAGATTACTGCAAATGATTTTTTCTGGACATTTATCCGTTCGAACTTCCTGCAGGCATCCTGGAACATGGAGCGTATGCAGGGCTTGGGCTACTGCTTCGGCATGGTTCCGATCCTTCGTCGTCTCTATGAGGGCGAGGAGCTCAAGCAGGCCATCAAGCGCCACTTGGAGTTCTACAACACGCAGCCGTTCGTTACGGCTCCGATCATCGGCATCACGGCAGCGCTGGAGGAAAAGAAGGCCAATGGCGCGGATGTTCCGGATGGTGTCATCAACGGTATCAAAGTCGGTATGATGGGTCCTTTGGCGGGTGTCGGCGACCCGATCTTCTGGGGTACGCTTCGCCCGATCACAGCAGCTCTCGGCGCTTCCTTCGCCATGACGGGCAGCCTCATCGGTCCGCTGATCTTCTTCGTGCTCTTTAACGCTGTTCGTCTTGCCGTTCGGTGGTACGGCATCAGCTACGGCTATTCCAAAGGTACGGATGTGGTGCAGGATGTGGCCGGCAACAAGCTGCAGAAGCTCACGGAGGGCGCTTCCATCCTTGGTCTGTTCGTCATGGGCGCACTGGTCAACAAGTGGACACATGTGAACATCCCTGTCGTTGTGTCGGAAATCGATAACGCAGCAGGCGAGCATGTGGTCACCACGGTGCAGGGCATTTTGGATCAGCTCATGCCCGGTCTGGTTCCGCTGCTCATGACCTTTGCCTGCATGGCACTCCTCAAGAGGAAGGTCAACGCGATCTGGATCATCTTCGGGCTCTTTGCCATCGGCATCGTTGGCTATGCCCTCGGTATCCTGAGCGTGTAATCCGGCGATAAAGTTGTGAGATAAAGCAAGAAAAGACTGCCGTACGTTCCTGGGACGTACGGCAGTTTTTTTCGTTGCCCATAAGAAAGAAGATTGCTATAATTGAAGAAAGATATTTTGTATACGAAGGGGAGATTTTCATGCTGTATCCATTGAAGCTCACGGCGCCGTTGAAGGACTATCTCTGGGGGGGCACGCGGCTGAAGACGGAATATCATAAGGAGACGGCCTTGGAAAAGGTGGCGGAGAGCTGGGAGCTGTCCTGCCACAAGGACGGAGAGAGCATCATCGCAAACGGTGAGGCTGCGGGCAAGAAACTCAGCGAGTATATCGAGGCAGAGGGCAAGGGCATCTTAGGGAGCAATGCGGAAAAGTTCACGTATTTCCCGCTTCTCATCAAGCTCATTGATGCAAAGGACAGCCTTTCTGTGCAGGTTCATCCCGATAACGAGTACGCGCTTCGGGTGGAGGGCGAGTACGGCAAGACAGAGATGTGGTACATCGTGGACTGTGAGCCGGGAGCGAGCCTGCTCTACGGATTCAAGCACAGGATATCGAAGGAAGAATTCGAGCGCCGTATTCGGGATGATACGCTTCTGGAGGTATGCAACAGGGTTCCCGTGCATAAGGGCGATGTGTTTTTCATTGATTCGGGGACGCTCCATGCGATTGGCGCCGGCATCCTGATCTGCGAGATCCAGCAGAACTCCAACTCGACCTATCGCATCTATGATTTCGGGCGCAAGGGGGCGGACGGCAAGCCGCGCGAGCTCCATGTGGAGAAAGCGCTGGATGTCACGAGGCTGGAGCCGCCTGTGCGCGAGCCGAGGGCCTTGAGCGGCATCGATCTTTTCCCGAATGCGGCGGCAAGCCTGCTGGCCTCCTGCGAGTATTTCACCGTGTATAAATTCAGCATGGAAGACGATCTTTCGCTGAATGCAAGCCCTGCCTCTTTTCAGGCCATCACTGTCCTGGATGGCAGCTTGAAGCTTCATTCGGAGCAGGGGGATCTGGAGCTGTCCAAGGGCGAGACGGGATTCCTGCCGGCAGGACTTGGGAACTATCTCTTGAAGGGCAAGGCGGAATTTATTCTGAGCGAAGTGTGATGGGATGTGCTTCTCGAATGCATCGGACATGACAGGAGGGTGTTTTATGCTGGCAGATTTTGAGGAATATGACCGGACGGAAGTGATTGACGGCGTGGAATATCAGATGGCACCGCCCAATATGAGCCATGTCGTTATCCGTGGGAATATCGATAGGATTTTTGCTTCATACTTGAAAGGGAAGCGCTGTAGGGCATTTTCTGAGGCAGGGCTTTATTTGGAGAATGGGTTTTTGATACCTGATGTCATGATCGTGTGCGACCGGGACAAAATCAAGGCCGACGGCATCCATGGGACGCCGGATCTTGTCGTGGAGATTCTTTCCCCGTCCACGGGGAAAAAGGACAGATCGGTCAAGCTGAAAACCTATGAAAAGGCCGGCGTGAAGGAATACTGGATTGTTTCTCCGAAAGCCAAGTCCGTCGAGGTCTACAAGCTGCAAGATGGTCATTACGAGCTGGATGAGCTGTATCATTCGCTCTCGCAGGAAGAGTGGGATATGATGGATGAGAAGGACCGGAAGAAGATGAAACTCTCCCTGAAGGTTTCCCTGTATGACGATTTGGAAATCTCGCTGCGGGATATTTTTGAAGACCTTTGAACGGCATCCCTGCATTTCATGCAGGGATTTTCTTTTTTTTGCCGAAGTGTGTATAGTGGCATGAGAGATAGGAAGGGGCGGTACAAGATGAAAATGAAAGTGAGAAAGGCAGTCATTCCGGCTGCGGGACTGGGAACCAGATTCCTTCCCGCAACGAAGGCGCAGCCCAAGGAAATGCTGCCCATTGTGGACAAGCCGACCATCCAGTACATCATCGAGGAGGCGGCAGAGGCGGGCGTCGAGGATATCATTGTGGTGACGGGGCGGAACAAGCGCTCCATCGAGGATCATTTCGATCGTTCCATCGAGCTGGAGATGGAGCTGGAAAAAAGCGGGAAACAGGAGATGCTGGAGATGGTGAAATCCATCTCGGAAATCGCCAATGTCCACTTCATTCGCCAGAAACAGCCGCTGGGACTGGGGCACGCGGTGCTGACCGCCAGCCATTTCATCGGGGATGAGCCCTTTGCGGTGCTGCTAGGGGACGATGTGGTGATATCCAAGAAGCCGGTCCTCAAGCAGATGGTGGAAGTGTTTGACGAGTACAAGACTTCGATTTTGGGCGTGCAGAAGGTGCCGGATGATGTCGTGCACAAATACGGCATTGTGGAATGCAGGCCCATCGATGAGGATGTGTTCAAAGTACGCGATCTGGTGGAGAAACCGGATCTGGCGTCTGCCCCCAGCAATATCGCGATTTTGGGACGCTATATCCTGACGCCGACGATTTTCTCCTATCTGGAAACGCAGGAGAAGGGCGCAGGCGGTGAGATCCAGCTGACGGATTCCCTGAAGCGGCTCGCGAAGAACGAGGCCATGTATGCCTATGTGTTCAAGGGGCATCGCTACGATGTGGGCTCCAAGATCGGTTTTTTGCAGGCCAATATCGAATTTGCATTGCGAAATCCCGAAGTGACGGAAGAGCTGAAGGCTTATCTGGATGCCCTGCATGACAATATGGATGGCATGCTTGCGTACGAGTAAAGAGCCGGTTTCCTCTTTTCCCAAGACATGAAAAGAGCTATGAAGAAAGGCGTTCAGCCTGTTTTCATAGCTCTTTTTGCTTCCTGAAACATCAGAACGGATCCTGTATGATGAGCGCATATTTGCTGCCGCTGCCCTTTTCCCATTCGATATTGTAGATGCGGGCGTCCGTGGGGGTGCCCCAGGTGGACATGGACATCTGGAGGTATTCGTTCCCCGACTTGGAAAGCTGCTGCGCGGGGCAGAATGGGCAGGGGGAGCTGAGATTGTGGAAGCGCTTGTAGCAGGGCTGGTTGACCGAAATGCCGCCCAGGGCCTGCCGGATGGTCTGGTTGAAGTAAACAGGCTCATAAGTCTCTTTGTTGACCACATAGATGAATTCCTGCATGTGGTCGAGGATCTCACGCAAGTGGTTATTGTCCTGCAGGAGTTCCTCGTCCGATTCATGCGCCAGCAGGATATTGCCGAGCAGGACGGAGAAGATGTTGAGGTCGCGCAGCTCCTTTTCCGTAAAGGTGCGCGGCGCGCTGGCCGACTCAAAGCAGACACAGCCGAGATCCTCGTCGCCGTGGGTGATGCGTATGTGGGCAAAAGCGCCGACATGCAGCTGCATGGCAGCTTCCTGATATTCCTCGCCTGCCTTGCGTGTATCCCTGCAGAGGGAAATCACTCCGTAGGAGGAAGGATGGTAGCGCGACAGAACCATCTGGTTGCGCTGGTTGATGATGTCGGACATTTCTTCCGCGCATGAGCCGGGCATGAGGGAAACGCCGTTCGGGCTCAGCCACTCGAAGGTCGTTGTGTACTGATTGGCGGCTTTGTTGTAGCGGTCGATTGCCACACGATCCAGATTGTACTGTTTGCCGAACATGCCAATGGAAAGCGCAATCGTTGCATCCGGGCTGCTTGTCTCGTAGAGCAGCTTGAAGATGAACTCGATCATATTGTCCTTGAAGGCGCGCTGCTGGATCTCCGCCATGTTCTGGGGATCCCGGTTGGAAATCACGGAGGCGGCGCCAAAGAGGCTGGAATGGTAGACGAAATACTGGTCGCGTCCACGGGCCTTTGCTTCATAGAGGGCGCGATCCGCGTGCTCGAAGAGCTCCTGCGCCGTCTTGCCGTGGTCGGGGTAGAGCGCGATGCCGATGCTCACCGAAAAGGGAAGGTCTTTTCCCTCACTCTTGTAGACATGGCGCAAGGTATTTCCCAGCTCCTCGCAGCGAAGCTCCAGCAGCTGCAGCTGCGGAAGTTCCTTGAAGAGCACCAGGAATTCATCGCCGCCGATCCGCCCGATGATGTCCGTCTGGCGGAACGCTTTCGTGATGGCCATGCTCATATCCGTGAGTACGGCATCGCCAAACATGTGGCCGAAGGTATCATTGATGGCCTTGAAGCCATCGGCATCAATGATAAGGAGGGCAGGGGGGGCATCGGAGGGCGTGAGGGAAGCAAGATAATCCTCTACATACTTGTGGGTAGCAGCCTTGTTCAGCAAGCCGGTCAGAAGGTCATGCTCGGCCTTGTGCTGGAGCTTCATCTGCAGCTGCTGCTGGGCATGGATATTGCGAAAATAGCCATAGGCAACACGCGGAAGATCGTTTTCGTAATAGACCAGCAGGCGCAGTTCCGCCCAGAGATGTTCCGGGGAATCGCCGCTTTGCCGCCTGCTGAGTATGCGCAGTTTGGTTGTGGCCCGCTGCTTGCCGTTCTCCGGACCGGTCTGCGACGCAGAGAAATCCGAAAAGAGGCTGTCAAGATAAAGCCCAAGCTGCACAGCGTCGTCCGGGTGCACCAGATGCCCGTTCCACAGGGCGGTAGATGCATGTTCGATATGCTGGGTGAAGGCAAAGGGAACGTTCTGCACAGGATCCCTGAATACCAGATTATCCGTGAGAAAATCCCATTTGAAATAGATAAGCTGCTCTACGTCCTTGAGCTGCTGGAGGACATCCTCATTGAAGTCTGTTGGTATCAATGTCGTAGAACCCATTATCGTAGTTCCTTCCGTTTATTTCGCTTCCGTATTAAGGAAACACTGATTAATTCCCTTTTGCCCTTGCCGAGTCTTTTCCTGTCATGCTGCGTCAGATGCCGTTCGACGTAGCTCTGCTACGACTTCACGGCATCTTTCTTGCCTGACAGAAAAATCCTTCGACAATGACAAAAGCTCATTTAATCAGCGTTTCCTTAAAATAGGCATAATCCTTCCTAATATGGTTAGGTTAAGTATACAAAAAATGGGCGGGAAATGCAATTGGAATTACGGATTTTCATTGCGCTTAGGCAGGAAAAACTTGCAAGCGGCACGCATTTTTATTATGATAGGGACAGGAGAGTGATGAAGATGAGCAAATATGTATATCAGACGCAGGGTACATGCGCCAGGAGCATTACCTTGGAATTGGACGGAAAGAAAATCCGGAGCGTGAGCTTTGAGGGAGGATGCGACGGCAATCTGAAGGGGATTTCCAAGCTGGTGCAGGGCATGGACATGGATTTCGTGATTGAGCGCTTTGAGGGGAACACCTGCAGGAACAAGCCGACCTCCTGCCCGGATCAGCTGGCGAAGGCACTGAGGGAAGCCTATGCGGCGCAGGTGGGGTGAGCTGTGATGCTGTTTGACAGCCATATGCATACCGTCTTTTCCGCAGATTCGGAGATGAAGGCGGAGGATGCGCTGAATCATGCTGAAACGCTCGGCCTTGGGCTTGTGTTTACCGAGCACTATGATGATGGATTTTTTTCGGGAGGGCTGGAGTTTTCCTTTTCGCCGGAGGACTACTGGAAGACCTATGAGCCTCTGCGGGGGGATAGGCTCCGGCTGGGCGTGGAGCTTGGCCTGACGAGCGAGAACCGCGAGGCGAACCGTGCGTTTCTTGCGCGTGCGCCCTTCGATCTGGTCATTGGCTCCATCCACTTGGTCGGAGGCAAGGACCTTTATGAGCAGGAGACCTTCGCGGGCAGGGAAAAAGGGGAATTCTATCGGGAATACTACCGCACGATGGCAGAGGAGGCTGCGGCGCAGGAGATGGATGTGCTGGGGCATATCGACTATATCTGCCGCAAGGCGCCTTTTGCGAATCCCGAAGTGGACTATGGCAGTTTCCGTGAGGAAATCGATGCGGTCCTGCGTATCCTTGTGGAGCGGGGCATTGCCTTGGAACTCAATACGCGCAGGCTGGGAAGCCGTCTTGCCCTCAAGGAGTTGGCGCCCGTCTATCGGCGCTATCGTGAGCTTGGCGGCAGGTATGTGACCCTTGGCTCGGATGCGCATAACGCGGAGGCCATCGGTGCGCAATTCGAGCGCGCAGCGGATTTCGCAGAAGGCATGGGCCTCTCCATCGTGACCTTTTGCGAGCGCAAGCCGGAGATTGTCAGAAAATGACTTGCGTTTACGGGAGAAACAGGATAAGATAATAAGAGAGGCATCAAGGAAAAGGAGGATATTTTCATGAAGCATATCAAGACGGTCAACAAGCCGACCATGCAGGCATCCCTGAAGAAGGGCGGCTGCGGCGAGTGCCAGGCATCCTGCCAGTCCGCGTGCAAGACTTCCTGCACGGTCGGGAATCAGGTTTGCGAGAGCAAAAAGTAAAAGAGGAAGAGAAGAGCCTTCCCCCGACGGGGAGGGCTCTTTACTATGAAATCTTAGTGAACACAAGCCAAAGGCGCAGTGGGAGCTTAGATTTCGTGTAAGGGCTGATGGAAATCGGAAGATTTCCATCTTGCTTTTGGACATGGAAAAGGGAGAGACAATGAAAACCAAAATCCATAAATTCGAGCAGGGCGGAACCTATATTTTGCTGGATGTCAACAGCGGCGCGGTGCATGTGATCGATCGGATGATCTACGACCTCATGGACACATTTGACGGTGCGAATGATGAGGAAACCGTTTCGAGGTGGGGCGGCATCTATGGAGCGAGTGAGGTTCGTGAGGCAGTGGGAGAACTGCATGAGCTCATGGAACTGGGGGAGCTTTTTGCCCCGGACATCGATGTGCCGCCGACCTTCCAGCAGACGGGACTGGTGAAGTCGCTCTGCCTCATGGTGGCGCAGGACTGTAACCTTCGCTGCAAATACTGCTTCGGCGACGGCGGCAGCTATGGCGGCGAGCGTGCCGTCATGAGCGAGGAAGTGGGGCGCGCGGCGGTGGACTATATCATTTCCCACTGCGGCTCGCGAAAGCACTGCGAGATCGACTTTTTCGGCGGGGAGCCCCTCCTGAATCTCAGCACGGTGAAGGCCGTGACGGAATATGTGCGGCGGCGGGAAAAAGAGACGGGCAAAATCTTCAAGCTGACCCTCACGACGAACGGCATGCTGCTGAACGAGAAGAATATCCGGTGGCTCAACGACAACCATATCTCGCTGGTGCTGAGCCTGGACGGGCGGCGCGAGGTGCATGACAGGATGCGTCCCGACGCGGGCGGGCACGGCACCTATGACCGTGTGCTGAAGAATTTCCGTGCGCTGGTGGAGAGCCGTGGGGGGCAGGACTATTACCTGCGCGGAACCTATACGAAAGAAAATATGGATTTTACGAAGGATGTGCTGGACATCCACGCGCAGGGCTTCGATATCCTTTCGGTGGAGCCCGTGGTGCTGAAGGATTCGCCCTTGGGCTTTACGGAGGAGGACTTGCCGCGCATCTATGAGGAGTATGACCGCTTGACGGAGGCCTATCTGGAGCGGCATCGCGCGGGAAAGGGATTTTTCTTCTTCCACTTCAACATGGATCTCTCGAATGGCCCTTGCGTGGCCAAGCGTCTCGCGGGCTGCGGCGCAGGGCATGAGTACTATGCGGTGGCGGAAAACGGCGATCTTTATCCCTGTCATCAGTTTGTGGGGCGTGAGAAATATAAGCTGGGCGATGTGTTCACGGGTGTGCGGAATCGGGAACTGCCGCAGTATTTCCGCGAGTCCCATGTGCTGAACAAGGAGCTTTGCTCGGATTGCTGGGCGCGCTTCTTCTGCAGCGGCGGATGTCATGCGAACGCGGATCTCTTTCACGGGGATATCCGGAAACCCTACGAGGTCGGCTGTGCCATCCAGAAAAAGCGGTTGGAATGCGCGATTCTGGTGCAGGCTGTGATGGCTTTGGAGCGAATGGGGGATGACAAAAACGAGGCTGTTTCCTCATAAATACGATTTATGGAATTTTTGCCAGAACCGGAGGAAGACACTTGTTTTCAGATTGTTTTCAGATTCGATTCCCGTTTGCCGTCAAGGGAAGCGAAAAATTACTTCATAAGTCTGACGAGAAAGGAACATTCTGAAAATCTTTTTCCGGTCATCGCGGAATAATTGTTCTAATTTATGATAAAGGGTTGACATTTCACCTCCCATTATTGTAATATAAATAAGGTGAAACTCGCCTGTGCAACGAGATGGAAGCATAGGCAGAAAATTGTGTTTTCAGTGGAGCTGCAGTCCTGCGGCGACGCTTGAAATAGTTCCGGTTCTGCCGGATAGTCCAAACTTATTTTTAGGGGGTAATTTTCAAATGGCAGTAAAAGTAGCAATCAATGGTTTCGGTCGTATTGGTCGTCTCGCATTCCGCCAGATGTTCGACGCTGAGGGCTATGAGGTCGTTGCGATCAACGATCTGACAGATGCGGACATGCTTGCATACCTTCTGAAGTACGACACAACACAGGGCAGATATGCACTTTGCGATAAGGTTTCCAATACGGAGAATTCCATCATCGTTGACGGCACGGAGATCACGATCTACAAAGAGGCAGACGCGAAGAACCTTCCGTGGGGCGAGCTGGATATCGACGATCTGCTTGAATCGGTCTACATCCTGAGCATGGATCGGCAGATCCTCTGCCGTGAGGACTGCAAAGGGCTTTGTCCGCGCTGCGGCGCCGACCTCAATGAGGGCGCGTGCGGCTGCGGTAAGGAATCGGATCCAAGACTGGCTGTTTTGGAACAGCTGTTGGACGATATAGATTAAACTATCGATGCTGTTCAAAAGCAGCGGTGTATGAGGAGGTGTCATCAAGATCGGAAGAGCACACGTCTGAACT
>CALGGN010000273.1 GCA_937915915.1 uncultured Selenomonas sp.
TGACGCAGACAGACGGAATTTGGGCAAGCAAAATGGCTAAGTTATTTTTCGACAGCTCCTTAGTCAGAAAGCGCCTGCTTCAATACTCTACATGACTCAGATAAAGTCCATGTGCAGGGGCTGTCGCGGAAGCATTGTTCCTGTTCCTGCTGTCCATGATGCTCTTGAAATCCTTCACACTCAACTTCCCTGCCCCCACATGCACAAGGGTTCCCATAATGTTCCTCACCATGTGGTAGAGAAATCCATTGCCATGCAAGGTGCAAAGGAGCTGATTCCCTTCCGTTTCTTCCACCAGAGCCTTATAAATGGTACGCACAGGGCTCATGGGTGCGCCGCCTGCCGCGCGGAACGCGCTGAAATCATGCTCTCCTAAGATCAAATCCAATGCTTGCTGCATTCTCGCTATCTCCAAGGGGCGGCGAATATACCATGCATAGCGTGCAGTCAACGGATTCGGAACTTCTCCCTGCTGGATGCGATAAAGGTATGTCTTGCTTTTCGCACTGTGCCTTGCGCTGAACTCCCGATCCGCTTCCCACGCCTCCAAAATTGCAATATCCTGCGGAAGAAGACTGTTGACCGCCCTGGGGATCCGATCGACAGGAATCCTGCCATCCGTGAAGAAATTCACCACCTGCCCCAAAGCGTGCACTCCTGCATCCGTGCGTCCCGAAGCCGCCAGCTCAATGCTGTCCCCGAATACGATTTCCAATTTCTTTTCCAGCACATTCTGCACTGCTATCACAGGCGGGGTCTGTCTTTGAAAGCCATGATACGCAGTTCCGTCGTAAGCCAGCTTCAGGCAGACATTTCTTGCACGCGCCTTCATCTCGTCCTTATGCTCCGGCTTCATCCGAACACCTCCAGTCTCCATTATACACGATTCCCATCATTTTCGGAAGAAACATCATCCGCCCAAGGGCGTTTCATTGACCAAATCTTTTTCATACCTTATAATATGGTTGTACGTTGTTATTCATATGCTCTTCTTAGGAGGTATCTTTCCGATGCTCACAAAAAAACTGAAGAAAAAAATCGCGATTGCCCTCTCTGCAAGCGTCATAGCAGTCACCTCATCCTATGCTGCCGTGCCGGTGCCTCAAACCGAAGCCTTTAGCTGGGGAAATGTCGTTGGCGCGGTCATTGGCGGCGTTGTGACATCTGCGCAGTTGAATCAGGAAATCAAAACCTATAACAACACGGAAGAAGGGCGTCAAGCTTATTTCCAGGCAATGAAGAATCAGCTCGGCGTCAACGAGGATGTGGAGTTGAATGCACAGCTGGACACCATCATGGGAAATCTCACCGAAGCCATCGGCTCCGTGGACCCTACCATCTATGACAAACCATACAACTATTTCATCAATAAAGACACCAGTTTCAACGCTTTCTGCACCTTAGGCCACAATATGAGCGTGAACACCGGACTTTTCGGCCTCATCAACAACGAAGACGAGATTGCCGTTGTGCTGGGGCATGAAATGGGGCATGGGCAGAAGGATCATCCTGCCAAAGGCGCGAAGCAGTCCATCGGGCCGCAAATCCTTGCCAATGCCACGGGCAATATTGCCGGTGTCCTCGTGGCGAATCTCTGGAATAATCAGGGCATCACGAAGCCAATGGAATGGGAAGCTGACAATCTGGCCTTTGAATACATCACGCATTCCAACTACAATCCGGGTGCGACGGCGGCAATCTGGCAGCGTGTCATGGACAGATCCACCGGCGGCGGCAACGAGTTCCTGCAATTTCTTGCTGGCGGCCCTGACCACCCCAGTGACAAGCAGCGCCGCAACAACTATCTGAAAAAGCTGAAAGAGTACAGCAACGACCATGTGGAAATGGACGAGGGCCTCATCAAAGTCAACGGCAAAGACTTCGCTACACCGGCAGCATCGAACGGTATGAGCGCCAAGGAGCGTGCCTGCTTCGTGCTCGGCAATCTTGCCGCCGCATACCACAACGGCCATGATAAAGGCAATGTCACTGTGAATGGCAATGTCGTCATGATGGGCGCACAGGCCATCATGGAATCCGTAGAAGGCGACGAAAGCGCTCAGGTTCTCGCAGACCGCCTCGCAAGCATCAAATAATATGGGGGCTTGCTTATGAAATTGCGGAATTACCGCACATCGATCCTCTTGGGGCTCACTTTTGCCCTGATGATTTCCGCCTTTTGGTTCTTTCCCAACTTGGCGTTCATCATCTTCCTCTCCCTTCTCCTGCAGCTTCTCCTGCTGCCGCTGGTCAACCGTTTATCGCAAAAACTCCCGCGCTCGGTGTCGGCAGGATTGGTGCTGCTCTTGTTCGTCCTGCTCGCGCTTGCCATTCTCGGCATTGTATCCAGCAGTTTTATTCCCACCTTCAAGAAATTCGTACAGGATATTCCGGAGCTTACACGCAACATCGAAAACATAGAATGGCTGCGAGACTCGGAACTCCTGCACACAGAACTTGATTCCGTGTGGGGGGAGCTGATGACTTCGGGTGTCACGGCGCTCAAATCCTCGCTCTCCATTGTGATTTCGATTTTCAACAAGGCCATTGATATCGTTATCATCCTGTTCGTGACCTTTTATCTGCTCATGGACGGCGAAAAAATCAAGAGCTACCTCGCAGGGCTCTTCCCCCATAAGGACTATGCCCGCGTGCTGAATCTCTTTGACCGCATCCTGGCCGCTCTCAGGACCTATGTCTGCAGCCAGCTGGTCATCTGCTTCATCACAGCGACCGTGGTGTTCCTGTATTTCAGTCTCCGCGGTCTTCCCTATGCTTCCGTCTTTGCCGTTGTATCGGGCATCAGCGAATTCGTGCCCGTCCTTGGCCCGACGGTCGCTTCTGCCTTCGGCACGCTGCTGACTGCCACGCAGTCTCCCATCATGGCCCTGCAGACCTTGGGATTCTACCTGGTTCTCACGCAGATCAACCACAATTTTGTCTACCCGACGCTCATCGGAAAATCCCTGAACCTTCACCCCATTGCCATCATTCTCGGCATCATCTTTGGCGGAGAACTCCTGAACGCGGCAGGCATGTTCCTCGCCGTGCCCATCATCGTCGTCATCAAACTCGTCATCGAGGACATCTACCGTGATCGGCAGCAAATGCTGCAAAATCTTGAACAAAGCCGTTGGAACCACAGTCATAAAGCATGATTCTCTTCGTCACAACACATGAAAAAAGCAGGAAACGAACTTTACCCTGTTCGCTTCCTGCCTTTTTCTTGTTCAACCATCCGCAGTTTCCTGAAGAGCCTCCATGAAGCCCATATAGTGATTGGTACGGAGCGACATCCACCGCACCGCATCCAAAACATCCTGTTCTGCCAAAGCTCCCCGTTCTGCCGCCACACCCAGAAGCAAAAAGCGAAGCATCCGATACAGTGACAGGAACACACGGTAATTCTCCGTGAAGCTTCCCATGAACGCGCAGGGATAAAGTTCCATGAAATACTCATTCACCAGATAATGCTCCAGCATGTGCTCATGGACCGACAAAAGCCGCTCCGCCTCTGGCACAGCATCTGCCTTCGCAAGAAAAGACCTGCCCCGTGAAATGTAGCTGCTCGTTTCCTCGCTGTCGTCCTCTGACTTTTGTGTCACATACGAAAGCATCCGCCATACCGTCTCCATATCCCCATCCGGCGTGACCGTCCGCAAACTGTCCTGTGAACTCATCTGCTCCGCAGGAAATGCCTCGCCCAATGCGCCGATCTGCTCGCCGCGCCCGGCCTGCACCAAGTCTTCCGCCTGTTTCAGGAAATCTCCCAGCATCCGCATACGCTCTGGGATTTTCAGCCTTCGCTCCTGCAAGATGGCAATTCCGGTCCATTGCAGGTCGTAAAAGCAGATTGCCCGTATCATTTCTGCATTGTCCGCTCGCTGGAAATAGCTCTCCCGATGCGACGAGAGCTTCACCTGCTCAAATTGCATGGGCTCCTTCGCCAGAAGCGCTTCCTTTGCGGCAGCCGGACAGGTCAGGCAAAGCGCACGCTCCAAGACATCCGGCATCAGATGCGTCTTTCTCGGATATTCCGCACAGGCATCCACGAGGACTTCCTCCCCCAGTGCCCGCTGAAGTGCGCAGAGCTTATCCTCGCGCAGGAAACTGCACCCATCCGGGTCGGAATGATGGAATACGTGGCATTTCATCTCAGGTTCCCATGTGAGTTCCCTTGCCATGCGATCCGTCCAGACGGGATCCTCCTGCAATCGCCGATACCGCTCATAGCTCTTCGCATCGAACTGAATATCCCATTGATAGCGGCAGCACAGGGAATCACAGAGCCGCCCGTCACATTGGAACCGCCCCACATACACAGGCTGAATACAGTCATAATCCCGAACTGCACTCTGCTGCATGTGAACGCCTCCTATTTCCCCGCTTTCATCCGGTTGATGGCACTGAACAGCGCCTGGATTGAAGCCGTAATGATATCCGTGTCAAGCCCCGCGCCCCAGCTGATTTTTCCATCGGCTCCCGTGATCCCGATATACGCCATTGCACGGGATGACTGACCGATCTCCAAGGCGTGTTCATTATAGGTCAGATTCGTATAATGGACGTCCAGATTTTCCTGCAGCGCATTGCTGACCGCATCCAGACGCCCGTTGCCCCGTGCGCCGTAGGTCTTGCGCTTGCCATCGGCCTCGATATCCACGCTGCCCGAGCGCGTGCCGTCCGGCTCCTTGCGGAGCAGGAAGTCAATGAGCTTGTAGGGCGTTTCCACATTGACATACTCGTCCATGAAGATCTGATAGATTTCATCCGGCAAAAGTTCTTTGTGCTTGTGGTCGGAAACGCTCTTCACGCAGTAGCCGAAATCCTCCCGCATTTTCTTCGGCATCTCGATGCCGTATTTCTGCTCCATGATGTAGCCCACGCCGCCCTTGCCGGACTGGCTGTTGATGCGTATGACATCTGCCTCGTATTCACGCCCCACATCCTTCGGATCGATGGGCAAATACGGCACGGTCCAGCGCGACGGATCCTTTTCCTCTCGCCAATGCATTCCTTTCGCAATCGCATCCTGATGGGAGCCGGAAAAGGCCGCGAACACCAGTGCACCTGCATAGGGCTGGCGATCATGCACGTGCATGCGCGTCACGCGCTCGTACATTTCCACCAGCTCCGGCATATTCGAGAAGTCCAGCTCCGGATCGACGCCCAGCGCATACATATTCATCGCAATGGTCACAATATCCGCATTGCCCGTGCGTTCCCCGTTCCCAAAGAGGGTGCCCTCGATGCGGTCAGCTCCCGCGAGCAAGCCCATCTCGGAGTCCGCAACACCGCAGCCCCTGTCATTATGCGGGTGCAGAGACAAGACAACACTGTCCCGATACTTGAGGTTCTGGGAAATATATGCCACCTGCATGGCATAGATATGCGGCATGGACATCTCCACGGTCACGGGAATATTGATGATTGCCTTGCGGTCAGCCGTGGGCTGCCAGACATCCAGCACCGCATTGCAGACCTCCAGCGCATATTCCGGCTCCGTCCCGGTAAAGCTCTCCGGCGAATATTCGAACCGATAGTTCTCGCCCGCTTCCTCCGTGAGCTTCTTCAAAAGTTTTGCCCCATCAACGGCAATCTGCTTGATTTCCTCTTTTGACATGCGGAAGACCTGCTCCCGCTGTGCCACGGACGTGGAATTGTAAACATGCACGATGGCATTTTTTACCCCCTTCAGGGCTTCAAAGGTCTTGCGGATGATATGCTCGCGCGCCTGTGTGAGCACCTGCACCGTCACATCGTCAGGAATCAGATTCTCCTCCACCAGACGCCGCAGCAGCGCGTATTCCGTCTCGGAAGCCGCCGGAAACCCAACCTCGATTTCCTTGAACCCCACCTTGATGAGCGTCTTGTAGAACTCGATCTTTTCATCCAGATTCATGGGGATAATCAGGGCCTGATTGCCATCCCGCATATCCACACTGCACCATATGGGTGCCTTGTCCGGGGCATCCTTCTTCGCCCATTCCAAATCCATCTCCGGCGGCATAAAATAACCTTTGCTGTACTTCTGATAATTCTTCATCGGCTTTCCCCTCCATATCAAAAAAAATCCCTTCATCTCCTTAAACAAGGAGACGAAGGGATTTACTTTAACGGCTTACAATATTTACGCGTTTCCTTGTGTCGTATACTACGATAACACAAAGAGTCTAATTTGGCAAGGTTTTTGTGTAACTTTGTAAACCATTTTGCTCATTCGCCCAAAGCTGAGCGAATGGC
>CALGGN010000274.1 GCA_937915915.1 uncultured Selenomonas sp.
GCTGGTAGTAGGCTCGAAGCGTTTCACCACGTTGCCTTCGCGGTCAATGAGGAATTTGGTGAAGTTCCACTTGATGCCGTCCCCCTCCAAGTATTCGGGGAAATTGGCCTTGAGTGCCTCCGTCAATTTTTCGGCAATGGGATGATTCGGATCGAAGCCCTCGAATTTCTTTTCAGCGGTGAGATACTTGAAAAGGGGCTGGGCCGTTTCGCCGCGCACGTCACCCTTCTCGAAAATCTGGAAGCTGACCCCGTAGTTCCTGCGGCAGAAGGTCTGGACTTCATCGTTGGAGCCCGGTTCCTGCTCGCCGAACTGGTTGCAGGGGAAGCCCAGGATTTCCAGCCCTTTGTCCTGATACTTGTCGTAGAGTTCCTGCAATTCCTTGTACTGGGGCGTGAAGCCGCACTTGCTGGCGGTGTTCACGATAATCAGGACTTTTCCCTTGTATTCTGCCAGAGATTTCTCTTCGCCTTTGTTGGTCTTTGCCGTGAAATCATATACGCTCATAAAAATGCTCCCTTCTGTATTTATGCCGAAAGGCCAAGCATCTCGTCCAGCTTCGCCTTGTCAAAGCCGAGGACAAAATTCTTTCCGTCCGCCGTGATGACCGGAACCAATTCATCGCCCGAAAGTGCTTTGCACTCTGCCAAAAACTCATCGTTTGTTTCAATGTTGCGCTCCTCGTACTCCACTCCCTTGGATTTCAGGTATTTCTTCACCTTGTCGCACCAAGGGCAAGTGGTGATCGAGTAAACCTTTACCATGATATTTTCCCCCTTTTCTTGTTGGAAAGATATTTTTCAGCCAAAATCGCCGCGGCAGTGCCGTCAGCAGCGGCTGTAGTAAGCTGTCGGATTTCTTTCCCCCGCACATCGCCAGCGGCGAATACCCCCGGCACATTGGTGCGGCAGTCTTCACCGGCGCGAATGCGCCCGTCTTCAGAGAGTTCCACTTCCTCCTTGAAAAGCGCGGTATTCGGCGAAACGCCGATATTGACGAAAATGCCATCGACGGCCAAGTCCTTTGTTTCTCCGGTGGCTTTGTCCAGGATTTCAATGCTTTCCAAGCGTGAAGCCCCTCGCAGGGACTTGACTTCCGTTTCCAGCATAATCTCCACCTTGTTATTTTCCCGCAGTTTCTCACGGGAGATTTCATCGGCGCGCAACTGGGAACGATGCACCAGATAGAGCTTTTTTGCGTACTTGGTCAGGAAATTTGCCGCATCTACGGCGGCATTGCCCCCGCCCATGACGGCAATCACCTTGTCCTGGTACATGTGGCCGTCGCACAGCTCGCAGTAGTGTACGCCCTTCCCTGCGTATTTCCTCTCCTCCGGCAGGGGAAGCTTGCGCCGTTCCATGCCGGAAGCAATAATGACGACATCCGTCTCGTAAATGCAGGACTCCGTTTCGATGAGCTTCGGCGAAGCTTTGAGGGACACCTTTTGGATGGCATCGAACTCGTCAATCACTGCCCCGAAGCCTTCAGCCTGTTCCTGCACCGCGGCAATGAGGTCTTTGCCCGATACGCCGGGCAGCCCCGGATAATTTTCAATGCCGGTGGCATTGGCAATCTGTCCTCCGACAATGCCGTTTTCCAGAACCAGCACCGACAGGTTCATGCGTCCCGCGTAGAGCGCCGCCGTCAGCCCTGCCATGCCTGCACCGATGATAACAACGTCCTTTGGTATGTGTTTCTTGTCAGCAGCCATAGTCCCCTCCTCTTATAAACAGCTCTTTACCCCTTCAGTTTGAATACCTTTCTCGGCTGGCCGCAGACAGGGCACACATAGCCTTCCGGCTCGCTGTCCAAGTCGCCGATGTACTCATAGCCGCAGCAGCCGCAGACATAGATGGTCTTGCCCTCCACATCCAGAAGCTCCGGCTTATACTTTTCCAGTATCTTTCTGAGGATAACAAGACAGAAATGCAGCAGAGGCCAGCAAACAAGCCAAAACACATCTTGCCAAGTTACGCATCTCAGACAGCCTCCCTTGCAAAAGCCGCATCCAGGCAGGATAGAACCAATCGCCCGGCACGGGAAAACACCTGCCCCTTCTTACAGACGAGGTAGTTGCCGGATTTCAGCTTTGGCGCAAGAGGGCGGAAAACCACATTTTGACGCTGGGCGCTGCCCAAGGGAATCAATCCGGCAAAGCTCAGCACGCTGCCCCAGCCCTGCTCTACCAGAAAGACCGCATTGTAAACCAAGTTATAGGTAGCCACCACGTTCAGCCCTTCCGCCGAGCGCCCCAGCCAGTTGTCGAACTCCTTTGACTGCATGGCCTGACGGGATACAATCAGAGGCTCACCCAATAAATCCTTGGCGTCAATGCTTTCCTGTGCTGCCAATGGACTATCCCTGTGCAGGTAAAGCCCCCAGACATCCTCATGAGGAAGTTTGCGATAGATGTATTCCAATGGCGGCGTGCTGCGGCAGAGAAGGGAAAAATCCACCAATCCTTTTTGAAGCTGGTCGATGGACTGTTCCTCATTGCCGCTGACCAAATGCACATGGATGTTCGGATGAGACTTATGGAGCGAGGTCATGGCACAGACAAGCCCACGCATGGCCTCCGTTTCTCCGCAGCCGATATAGACATCTCCGGCTACCATTCTTTCGGCATGGGCAAATTCCTCTGCCGTTTTCCGCTCCAAAGCCACAATCTCCTCGGCCCTTGCTTTTAAGAAGAGCCCTGCCTCCGTGAGTATCGTCTTGCGCTTGCCCCGCACCAGGAGCGCCGACCCCAGCTCTTCCTCCAAGTCGCCGATTTGCCGGGACAGCGTTGGCTGTGTCAGATTCAGCTCATCTGCCGCCCGGCTGATATTTTCATGCCTTGCCACAGCAAGGAAATATTTGAGCACCCGTATTTCCATCAACAAGACCTCCCAGAGATCAGGAACCGTGCGGCGCCTGCCGCTCCTCATGCCCGCGCCCTCTATGCTGCACCATCTCCCGCACCCAATTCCCCAAGCAGGCATACATGGCAAAAATTGCGAGCAGCAGCAGGGCATATATGGCTCCCGGCAAATCCGTGGCGGGCGTAGCGAAGATGTGCTTCATCAAGAGCCGATCCCCGATCCTGTTTTGCAGGGAGGCGTAAATGCCCGTGCCCACCATGGCCATGCCAATGACGATGCTGCCGATGCGGTAGACGTATGTCTCTCCATGAAAAAAATTCAAGAGTCTTTGCCTCCAGCCCTGCCAATGAAGCCCCAAGTGAATCCCCATGAGAATCAACATGGCAAAAGGCAGCGACACATGCATCCGGTGCAGGGTGATGCTCCTTTGCAGGTCGAGGGGAATCATATCCTTGAACAGATGATTCGACAGGCATACCCCCGTTGCCGCAACAAGGACAAGGCACATCATCAAGAGGAAATTGACGGATGCACCAAGGACACGCATAACATCCCACTTGCCCCGGGAAAGCGTGGGAAACCAGCGGCGGTTCAGGAACAGGTGGACAAACACCGCCAGAGGAAGCAGGAGCCCCAACACCTCATGCAGCAATTTGGGGATGGCGTGGAAGTCCATAACGGCAAGGAAAAGGGCAACCATCAGGATATCCCACAGGACTCGATTCATACATCCTGCTTCCTTGAGGTTCATGGTTTCGTAAAGCTTGGCGCAGGCATCGATGATCTCTTTCCGCCTTGCCAGCAGAAACTCCTCCGATACTTTTGGCATGGCAGCTCCTCCCCTAAAATGCAGAAACTTGACATAAAGCCGATGACTCTATGTCAAGTCTATAACGAAAACAACAAGTTGTCAATATTTAAATCATGTTAAAAGGAAAGGTATGTACCCTTCACCATGTGAAGGATTTTTCCCGTCAGCAACGAATAGTACCAACACAGAAGCTTGTAATGGAAAAATTGGGAGGTGAATGAGGAATGGCGCGATACTGTACACACTGTGGGGCAAAATCGAGAGTGACATCCATCCCAACCAAAAAGCCGCCATGTTTCCATGTCGGCTTGAATGTGCTACAGAGAATTTCGCGCAGTTCTTATTTCTTCATGAGCTGCTTCGTGTGCTCTGCTACCTGCTCCGGCGTGATGTCCTTGCGCTGCGCGACGCCGCTCTCGATGGCTGCCTTGGCGACTGCGGAGGCAACCGCAGGAGCCACGCGGGCATCGAACGGGTCGGTGATCACATGGTCTTCCCTGAGCTCCTTCTCATCGATCAGGGAAGCGATTGCATAGGCTGCGGCAATCTTCATCTCCTCGTTGATATCCTTCGCACGCACATCCAGCGCACCGCGGAAGACACCGGGGAATGCCAGGAGGTTGTTGACCTGGTTCGGGAAATCCGACCGGCCCGTGCACACCACGCGCGCGCCTGCCTTCTTCGCGAGATCCGGCAAAATCTCGGGCGTCGGGTTTGCCATCGCCATGACGATGGCATCCTTATTCATCGCGCCCACCATTTCCTCTGTGAGCAAACCTGCCTTGGAGACACCGACGAAGACGTCTGCTCCCTTGATGACATCTGCAAGCTGCCCCTCCTGACGGTTCTTGTTCGTGATGGCGGCAATCTTGTCCTTATAGGGGTTCATGCCCTTTGCACGCCCCTCGAAAATCGCGCCCGTGGAGTCACAGAGCAGGATATCCTTTGCGCCCATGCGCTGCAAAAGGCGCGTGATGGCCATGCCCGCCGCGCCTGCGCCGTTCACGACGATCTTCACATCCTCGAACTTCTTGCCGACCAGACGCAGCGCATTGATGAGCGCAGAGGAGACCACAATGGCCGTGCCGTGCTGGTCATCATGGAAAACCGGAATATCAATGCTTTCCTTCAGCGCATTCTCGATATCGAAGCACTCGGGAGCCTTGATGTCCTCCAGATTGATGCCGCCGAAACTCGGCGCCATGAGCTGGATGGTCTTCACGATCTCATCGACGCTCTTCGTGTCGAGGCAGATGGGGACAGCGTCCACACCCGCAAAGCCCTTGAACAGGATGGCCTTGCCCTCCATGACCGGAAGGCCCGCGCCCGCGCCGATATCGCCAAGGCCGAGCACTGCCGTTCCGTTGGTCACGACAGCGACCATGTTGCCCTTTGTCGTATAGTCATAAATCTTGCTGAAATCCTTCTGGATCTCCAGACAGGGAGCCGCCACACCCGGCGTATAGGCCAGCGTAAGGTCCTTCGACGAAGCCAGCGGCACCTTGCTGGAAACCTCCAGCTTGCCCGCGTGCTCCTTGTGCAGCGCTAATGCTTCCTCATTGACATTGCTCATATATATACTTCCTTTCCTTGCTTGCAAATGTGGATGGAACAGCACAGCTCACCACCTCATCCACCGCTTCGCGGTCCCCCTTCCCCTCAAGGGGAAGGCTTTCTTTCGTGAGCATAACTCGGCATTCAAAAACAAACAGTTAAACGTCCTTCGGTTGAACGAAACTGTTTCTGAATGGTGCTTCGTATGCAAAAAATTTTTTCTTCACGCAAAATATCAACGCTGCACTTATGGACATGCCATTGCCTCTCGGCCACTTTCTCACACACCCAGTTCCATAGCCTCTCGATACACGTCCTCATGTATCTCCTCAATGCCCCGTATCACTCCGCCCTTCGCGCAGGCCACTCTCCTCCACCCATACCTCGCCGCCAGCTCCAAATAAGCCTCGTGGCATCGGTGCAGGTACTCCGCATCTTTCTCGTGGATATCCTTTGCCTGCGCCTGATTCTTCGCCCGCTCCGCGATAAGCCTGTCGCTGATCTCCGGTGGCATGTCCAGAAACACGACCAGATCCGGCACGGGAAGTCCCAGCTTCCCGAACTCGAAGTCCCAGAGCCAGTCCAGAAATGCCCCCCGCTCCGCCGCATTCGTGAACTTCACCGCCTGATGCACCATATTCGAGGTCGTGTAGCGGTCCGCCAGAATGATATCCCCCGCCTCGTAAAGCGATTTCCACTTCATGCGGTAGGACGCATACCGGTCTGCCGCGTAAAACGTGGATGCCGCATAGGCATTCACATCCTCCGCATGTCCCCCGAAGCTCCCGTTCAGATACATCTTCACCAAGGCCGAGGACTCCGACGCATAGTCGGGGAACGAGATGCGATGCACCTTCTTCCCGTCTCTCTTCAAGTGCTCATAGAGCGCCTTGGTCTGCGTTGCCTTGCCGGAGCCGTCTCCGGCCTCGATGACGATCAGCTTTCCTCTTTTCACCCTTCTGCTCCTTCCAGAAATGAAACTTCGCCCTTCATCGAATCACGCGGAGCATGCGAAGCTCCGCATCCTCCACGCCCACGATCCTGCGCCCCAGCCCCTGCATCCTGCGGATGTACGCGATCAAATCCCCAGATACCAGCTCTCCGGGGCACAGCACGGGAATCCCCGGCGGGTAGAACACGACCTGCTCTGCGCTCACGCGCCCTGCCGCCCGTTCCAGCTCCACGCGCTCCTTTTCCGCAAAAAACGCCTCGCGGGGCAGCATCCTCTGCTCCGGTATTTCCGGCAGTTCCATCGGCATGGAAAAATTTTCCTCTCTGCGATAATCCTCCGCAAGTCCCCGCAGCGCATCAGCCAGTCTCATCAGCTCCGCCTCCGTATCCGCCATCGAAAGCAGAAACAGCAGGTTGTATGGGTCCGAAAGCTCGCACTGCACTTTATAGCGATGCCGCAGGATATGCTCCGCCTCCATACCCGTCAAGCCCAATCCTCGCACAGAAATCGTGGCCTTCGTCGCGTCCAGCCCCGCCACTCCCGGATGCCCGACAATCTCCTGTCCGAAGGTTTCCAGCCCGTCCATCCCGCGCACGGCTTCGCGCAGTTCCTCCGACAGCCGCACCGTCCTCGCGAGCCGCGCCCTTCCCTCCGTTGCCATCTGCATCCTTGCAATGTCCAGAGATGCCAGCAGCAGGTAATTGGGGCTGGTGGACTGCAACAGGCTCGCCGTCTCCTGCACACGGGAAAAGTCCACCCTCCCCTTGCGTCCCAGCAGCATGGAGCTCTGCGTCAGGGAACCGAGCAGCTTATGCGTGCTCTGTGCCGCAAGATCCGCTCCCGCGTCCATGGCCTGCATGGGGAGGCTCTCATGGAACTTCAGATGCGCTCCATGCGCCTCATCCACCAGAAGCAGCATACCCCTTTCGTGCAAGATCTTCGCCATCTCCCGCAAATCCGACGCCACGCCGTAATAAGTCGGCGATACCAGCGCCAGCGCCTTGGCCTTCGGGTATTTCCCGACAGCCTCCCGCACGCTTTCCACGGAAAGCCCCATCGGGATGCCCCATGTGCTGTCAATCACCGGCGAAAGGAACACCGGCCTTGCGCCGGAAAGCAAGATACCGCCCATCATGGAGCGATGCGCATTTCTCGGCACAAGCACCGTGTCCCCCGGCGAAAGCGTCGCCAGAAGCATCGTATGCACCGCGCCTGTCGTCCCGTTGACCATGAAATACGCCGCATCCGCCCCATAGAGCTCCGCAGCCAGTTCCTGCGCCTCGCGGATGCACCCCGACGGCGCATGCAGGTCGTCCAGTTCCTCCATGAGAGAAACCTCTTCCCGAAGCCCTTGCGCCGTGATCAGTTCTTTGAGCAGCGCATGTGCGCCCAGCCCCTGCTTGTGACCGGGCGTATGAAAAGCGAGAGCGCCATCTCCCGCGTAGGCTTTCATAGCCTCCGCGATTGGCGCCCTGTCCTGCCTGTATTGCTTTCTGTCCAAAATGCCCATCATCCCGTTATTTCGCAGCAGCTTTTGCCTTCAGCTTCTCGGCAGCTTTCGCCTTCAGCTTTTCGGCGCGCGCCCAATCCTCCTCTTTCAGGGGAATGCGCAGATGCACCTTGGTTCCCTTTCCGGGAACGGAAGTCACGGCAAATTCCGCTCCGATGATCTTCGCCCGCTCCTTCATGCCGATCATGCCGAAATGCCCTTCCTGCTCGTCCTCCTCGGAAAGCTCATCCACGACCTTTCCGGTGTTTTCCAGCTCATCCACATCAAAGCCCTTCCCCTCATCCTCGATGAGGATGGAAAGCGCCGTCCGCGTGTAAAGCAGACGCACCCTCGCCTTTTTGGCCCCGGAATGATGCGCGACATTGTTGAGCGCTTCCTGCACAATGCGGAAAGCCGCCACCTCGATATGCTTCGCCAGCGGGATCTCATTGCCGTCCACGGCGTATTCCGCCTGCACCATGCCACGCTCCGCCATCTTGTGCGTGAGCTGGTGGACGGCAGGTCCAAGCCCAAGATCATCCAGCGCCATCGGCCGCATATCGAAGATGACCTGCCGCACGCTGGTCAGGCAGTCGCGGATCTGCGCCCGAAGCTGCTGCAGATTTCGCTTTGCCTCTGCCGGATCATAGTCCATCAGTCTCTCGCAGATGGAGGTCTGGAAGATGAGATTCGCCAAGTCCTGCGCAGGCCCGTCATGGATTTCGCGGGACACCCGGTAGCGCTCATCCTCCTGCGCCTTGATGACCCGCGCCCCCACGAACTTGTCCTTTTGCACCGTCTCGATCTGCCAGACAACGCCCTGTATCTGCGAGCTCAGATAGTTCAGCACCGAGCCGATGGCCATCGCCAGATGCTCCGCCTGCTGCACCATGACCTGCAGATGGCGCAGGCGCAGCTCCATTTTATCCCGCTGGTCTCGGATGCGCTTTTCCTTGTCGCGCTCGACCCCCAGCGCCACCTGCACGTTCTTGACCAGCTCATAGCTTGCGCGGATGCGATCCTCCGAGTAATTCGCAAAATTGCTGCTGACCCGCACCAGCTTCTGCTTTTCCACCTGCTCCTGCTTTGCGAGGGCATCCACTCGGTCGATGGTCTGCCGCGCCTGCTGCTTCAGCTCCTCCAGCTGCTTGCGGCAGGCATCCACCTCCGTTCGCGCAGTCTCATAAATGTCGAAAATCTGGCTCTTGTTGTCCTCGATCGTGGAAATCGTATTGTTCAGGATGTACTTCAAGGAGCTTTCCTTGAGCGGCCCATCCGCATGCAATAATTCTTTTATCCTTGGCTCCGGCATTCCCATCCACCCTCTTCCAGTCGCTCCTATCCATATTCTACTTGCAAATCGGCCTGCCGTAAAGTATTTTTTGCAATCGCATGACATGATTGTGGATAACATTTGTCCACAGCCGTTTTCTTGTTTTGCTGTCCCATTCGCTGGAATCCAACGAAAATCCCACATTTTATCCACAGAAAAGCCCCTATTTGTGAATAAAAAAGTGGATAACTGCCATCGAAATGACAAATTATCCACAAAGAAATCGTTTTCCGTCCCTTTATCTCTTTTTCTTTCCGCTCTTCTCCCGATCGGGCTGCTTCTCATGCCGCTTGCCCCAAAAGCGCAGCAGAACCAGCGCAAGCAATGCGCCCACAATGATGTAGATATCCTCGAATTTGAACAGCGCCCTCGCGCCCTCTTCCTGTGTCTTCACATAAATCGCGCCGAGCACTAGGATCACGACCAGAACATTGGAAATCACGGAGCCATGTTTCTTTAAGAATTCGATTGTCCTCACCCCCATTCTTTGTATAGTAACGTCATTATTATTGCATACAGCCCCCCACCACCGCCTGCGGCGGTCCCCCGCCCCCATGGGGGCGGACATATGGTATAAGCAATGATTGTGTCGTTTACTATAACATTCTATGACAAAATATCGGTTTCTGCAACTCCTGAAAAACTGTGTACCGGTCTTCACTCCTCCGGAACAAGGACGATCTGCACCGGCAGATTGGAGGCGCCCGGCGGGGAAAACTCAACGTGCAGGCGCTGCCCTGCCTCAAATGCGCCCAGATACTCCTCCTCTGCGGCGCCCTCCTTCCGTGACTCCTCATCCCCAAAGACCAGCGTGGCGCTTGGCACAGGGTGGTGCACCGCAGGAGCATTGTCCGCCCGAACGGTCATGAAGCCCGCATAGGCTCCCCCCATTGGCCGCAGATAGCATCGGAAACGGCCTTCGCCGGTGGTCGGGATATCAATGTGATAATTCACGCCGTAATTCCCTACATCGGTCACCTGCGAACCATCCATCGCATCGACACCCGTCTTGAAGACATCCACCACACCGTCGGCCAGCAGGAAACCGGCTGTGCCGTCCTTTGCGGGATCGTATGGATGCTCTGCCCGCAGCGTCCGCTCCGCCTCCCGGTACGTCCCGCGAAGCCTCACATGGTCCTTCTTGCGGGACTCCGCTTTCTTCAGGAACTCCACCGGATCCGCGCCCTCCGGATATGCCAGCACTGAGATCCTGACGGGCTGCTCCGCGGTGAAATCATAGATGCCGCAGATAAGCTCATCCTTCTTCACGATCCGCTCTACCATTCGGCTGTCCAGCAGCTTCGTCTTCCTGCTCACGAAGAACTCGGTATCCGTCTGCGGGCGGCCATAATAAAGCTCCTGCGAGGCCTTCCCCACTTTGCAGTAATCATCGGACGGCCCCGAGAGCACGCCTTGCTGTATCTCGATGGTATTGAACTTTCCTGTGACATTTTCCGCCAGCGCCACGATCTGCTTCGGCTTCTTCGTGTCATTCACATGGTAGTAGTAGAGACGCACCGTCCCCTGCACCACATCCGAATACAGAATGCCGTTCTCCCGCACATATTCCGGACTGTCCGAAAAGAGCAGTGTTCCGCCGCTGTCCTCCTGCATCATCGGGAAATCCCTGATTTCCATATGCTTCCAGTCCATCACACGCTCCTCCTGCTCTCCGGCTTCCGCCGTTCCCATGCCGCCGGCCAACATAGCCGCAATGCACAGGCAAGCCGACGCTTTTTTCAGAAAACACATCTTCATCTTATCCTCCCACATGCTGTTTCCAACCTAATTTTGCCATCCATTCCGCCTTCAAAAGCCGCCAGCGGAACTCCCAAAGCCCGAAATGCGGCCTCGGGATATTCACCCGCTGCAGAAGATATGGATTCGTCTGAAAGGTATTGAGCCCCGCATCCCCCGTGACCGCCGTCAGGTATTCCTCTTTCTGCAGCAGCTCCGTCAGCCCTTGATCGTATGCTCCATTGGGATAGGAAAAACTGAACACCGTGCGGATGCCGTTCCACTCCATGATCAGCTTGGAAAGCCGCAGCTCATCCACACGCTCCTCCGCAGAAAGCGTCGTCAGCGGCAGATGGTTCGCCGTATGGCTCCCGATCTCCACGCCCCGCGTCTGCATCTCCCGCAGCTGATCCCAGCTCAGATAGCCCTTCTGCCCGATATCGTTCGTGACCATGTAAACCACGGCCTTCATGCCACGCTCTGCCAGAATGGGCAGCAGGACCTCATAATTATCCGCATAGCCGTCATCAAAGGTCAGGATCACAGGCTTTTCCGGCAGCTCCATCTTCCCCTTCCGCGCCTTCATATACTCCAGCGCCGTGATGGTCGTATAGCCCTCGGACTGCAAGTAATCCATCTGCTTTCGGAACTCCTCCGGCGGCACGCTGTACTCCCAGTTCTCCTCCATTTCCTCATCCGATACCTTATGATACTCCAGAATCGGAAATCCTTCCGGCTTCGGCGTCAGCATCAGCCACGCCAAAACTGCGGCAACCGGCACGCCGATCCCCGCAACAGCCAGCATCACCCAACGCCATTTTCCCTGTAAATGCAGCACTAACTTATTTTCCCCCAGTTCCTACACTCGTTAAAGAAAAACTGTTCCACTTTCGAAGCCTTCCCCTTGAGGGGAAGGTGTCAGCCGATAGGCTGACGGATGAGGTGGA
>CALGGN010000275.1 GCA_937915915.1 uncultured Selenomonas sp.
GTGCATTGCCAAAGTATCATTACCCACTGCATCACCATAAACAATGGCAGGAAGCAATTGAACTATACGCATATAATCCTCCCAATAATATTCATAAATACAATATACTCAATTCATCCGTCCCAATAATATATCAGGCCAATAGCGTTGATTTCTGTTATCAATGTCTTCTGGGAAAAACTTTTCAGACTCCCTAAAAGAATATTTTTCTTTACTTAAATATGTGCACTCTATCACATCGGGAAGCACCATTCCAGCCATCATTCTGTAATTACCATAATTATTGGCATGGATATGTACCAGTTGATGAGTTTCATTCAACTTTTCTAATCCGTCAACTATAACATCATACTCATCATCATTATTAAGACCATGTAACTCCAAGAGAATTTGATCAAATCTTGATAATATATCAACAGACAAATTTCCTAATACTTCCCATTCTGCCCCCTCCACATCCATCTTAAGTATCATATTTTTTTCATTGGAATGATTATTTTCTTCTAAAAGCATTGGCAAAGTTTTAAGCTGTATTTCATTTGCATCATACAAACCCGTAATGCCTGTTTTTTCCCAATGAAACTTAGGATTTTCTTCAGGAAGAGCATCTATTGTATGGTCATACATATATACATCCAATCCAGAAGCTGCCATACATTTATCCCATGATACGTCATCAAATATACCGAAACTGTACGCGATATTAGATGATGCGTAATCATTCAGCATGACATAACCACCATCATTTTCATTTCCTACACGACAAATTTCCCCATGCACAGACGCATCAATATCCTTTACATGCAACAATTTATAAATTGTGCTCATCCTACGATACAATAATGAATTGGAAACATCCTCGCTTTTTGATATAACCTCAGCCTGCCAATTGCCCTGGAAGCATTTCATATCTTCCTGCATCCGCACCAACTGGTTGTCTATGCTATCAAATCGATCATGGACATGGTCTAATCTTTCCATACGCTCAACAATACGCCTGATTTGAGCTACAGAATCTTCCAAGGCGTTCAATCTGTCATCAACATCTTGTCTACTTGACTCTGTCTTTCTCAGAATCTCAGCAATTGATTCTCTAAGCCACTTGAAATAATTAGGTACTAAAAACGAATACATTTTGCTCAATTTCCTTCCTATAATCTAATGACATTTATTTCTGTAGGTAAATAAGCAAGTCCAACAAAATGTTTCTTTGACTGATTCACGACCCTGAATACACGTGCCAAATCACACCACTCATAGTTATTATTGATATGAGTTTCTCCACTATGCAATGCTACTGTGATAGAGTAATTCCCCTCACCTATATTCAACGGAAAAGAAAAGTTGAATTCCAGGCAATCATCAGCATAACATGCAACAGCGCCTTTATCCCTAGAATATGTATTAATACCATATATTTCTTCTCCTAAACGATTCTTCAGCATAATACCGCAAGACATGTCATCTAAATCAATTTCAGCTTTTCCCCTGACCTTTAAGCATACTTTTTCTCCGACATGATAGAACTCCGCTTCTTCTCCTTTTTCATTCAGTAACTGCACGCTCATTATTCTAGCTTTCCCATTGCCAGAAATGGTCTTTATACCGCCATCCTCCGTTTCTTCCACCCTGATAGAAACCCCTTCATTTCCGCCAAGCATAGCGTTGTAATAGTCCATAACCTCCTGCGGCTGTCCAACTTTCAATATCTGCCCATGATCCAAAAGCACAGCTCTGTCGCACACGGCCTGTATGGCACCTGCATCATGTGATACCAAAAGCAGCGTAGTGCCAGCCTCGCAGAACTCCTTGATACGGTTGAAGCTTTTGTGTTGGAAGTACGTGTCGCCAACGGACAATGCCTCATCCACGATCAAAATATCCGGGCGCTTCATCGTGGCCACAGCAAAGGCCAGACGCACCTGCATACCGCTGGAATAGGTACGGACAGGAGCATCCACCGCAGCGCCAATCTCCGCAAAGGCCTCGATCTGCTCCATATGGGCAGCGATCTCCTCTACGGTATAGCCCAAAAGCTGCCCGGACATATACACATTGTCCCTGCCGGTAAAGTCAGGGTGGAATCCCAGCCCCAGTTCCAAAAGCGCCGACACCGACCCTTCAAAATGCACCGTGCCGGCAGTAGGCTGCGTCGTGCCTGTAATAATCTTCAACAGGGTCGACTTGCCTGCGCCGTTCATGCCAATAATGCCGACAGCCTCACCCTGAGCCACTTCCAGACTGATGTCCCGCAGAACCCACTTCTCTTCGTGCCTGGACCGTGAAAAGGGCAGCAGCCACTCCTTCAAACGATCATTACGGCTCCCGTATATCTTATAGCACTTGCTGATATTCTTAATGCTGATACTGCTCTGTGTCATAGCTCGTCCACCAGCTCTCCTACATGTTTGCGATACAAGTGCAGGGACCAGGCAGTGAGAATCAGGGACACGCCCAATACCCCCAGCAGTCCCATCAGATTTGGCATTTGATGATAAACAAATATGGACTGATAAGCGCTTATGATATGGTACATAGGATTCAGGTTCATCAACCATGCAAAACGCTCCGGGATGATGGACAGCGGATACACCACAGGAGTGAACCAGAACCAAAACTGAAGCACCACATTCAGCATCTGCCCTATATCACGGAAAAAAACATTCAGCACCCCCAGCCCGATGCCCATGCCCACCGTAAACAATATCTGCACGGTCAGGACAACAAACAGCATGGGGCTGGCGCTCCAAGGAAATTTGCCAATCAGAACCATAAACACACAGAAAAGCATGAACCCGATGATGAAATTCAAAAAACCATTGCAAACTGTAATGGCCGGCAGACAAATACGGGGAAAGGAAACTTTTTTCATCAAATTGGCGTTGGCCAAAAATACGTTGACGCAGCCAAACAGCATCTCCTGAAACATTCCCCATGTGAGGACGCCTGCACAAAGATAGATGCTATAGGCAAACGGCACAGTTTCCATCCCTGCCAGCTTGCTTTTCATCACCTGTGAAAAAATCAACGTATAGACAAGAATCATGGCCAAGGGCTGAAAAACAGACCACAGCACGCCTAAAATGGATCCTGTATAGCGGGACTTAAAATCACGCTTCACGCAACTGAAGATGAACTCGCGATAGAGCCATAAGTTTTCCAACATGATATGCAACAAACCTCTCTAATCAGTGGTAATATTACCCTCAGTCAGAAATTTTATTTCTTGCTGAGCGCGCATGAAACCTCAAGCGTGCGTATGCACGACTGGCTTTGATAAAAATTCCTGATCATTCATTTAAGGAAACACTGATTAATTCAGCCGCCCATCTTGACGTATCTTGCATGTCCTCCCTGTGTCGACAAATCCTCGACATAGCACCACTATGACTGCGGTTTGTCTCCTTGGGAAGGACATGCAATCTACGCCAATCTGGACGACTTCATTTAATCAGCGTTTCCTTAAAATTTTTATCAAAGATAAGTATCAGAAAGGAAGCAGAAGGTATGGCAGAAGAAAAAAAGGATTCCGTCTGGAGCAGCTACAGTGAGGCGGATAAGAAGGCATTGGAGGCTTTGAGCCGGGGGTACATCGATTTCCTGTCCGAATGCAAGACGGAGCGGGAAAGCGCGGCATGGGCCGTGCGCGCAGCGGAAAAGGCGGGCTATCGCAAGCTGGCGGATGTCGTGGAGAAAGGCGAGAAGCTCAAGGCGGGCGACAAGGTCTATGCGGTGAATATGAAGAAAGCCGTGGCGCTCTTCCAGATCGGCACAGAACCGATGGAACAGGGGCTTGCGATTTTGGGGGCGCATATCGATACCTGCCGCCTCGACGTGAAGCAGAATCCGCTCTATGAGGATGGCGGGCTGGCCTATCTCGATACCCATTATTACGGCGGCATCAAGAAATATCAGTGGGTCACGATTCCCTTGGCCATGCACGGCGTCGTGGTGAAAAAGGACGGCAAAGTCATCCATGTGAATATCGGCGAGTCCCCCGAAGATCCCGTTTTTTGCGTGACGGATCTGCTCATCCATCTTTCCTCCGAGCAGATGAAGAAGAATGCGTCCAAGGTCGTCGAGGGGGAAAATCTGGACATCCTCATTGGCAACTATCCGCTGAAGAAAAAGGACAAGGAGTCCGTCAAGGATGGGATTCTGGCTCTTTTAAAGGAGAAATACGGCATGGAAGAAGCGGATTTCAACTCTGCGGAGCTGTGCCTGGTGCCTGCGGGACGTGCGCGTGAGCTGGGCCTTGACCGCAGCATGATCCTTTCCTATGGGCAGGATCTCGGAATGACGGGTGGTATGCTTCCCCCAGATCGGAAGAGCGTCGTGTAGGGAAAG
>CALGGN010000276.1 GCA_937915915.1 uncultured Selenomonas sp.
TCCGATCTGCCGAAGGAATACTATCGCTTGCAATTCCTCGTCAATGCCGCTGACCGCAATATCAAAAAAGAGATGGAACTGTCCCTTGCCGCAGGAGAAATTGTCGGCAGGCTTTATGACACTCTCCGCAAACAGTACAAGGAACCGGACAGCGAGGAATCCCAGAAGAGCCTCAACAAGCTGTGTGTCCGATTGGTATTCTGCCTTTATGCCGAAGATGCTGCTATCTTTGGAAAGCGGAACATGTTCCATGATTATCTCATGGGATTTCGGGAGAAAAATATACGGCAAGCCATCATCAATTTGTTTGAAACGCTCTCCACTCCGATGGAGGAACGCGACCCGTATATGGACGCTGAACTGGCGGCCTTTCCCTATGTGAACGGTGGCCTGTTTGAGGATAGCCGGGCCGACTTGCAACGCCAAATTCCACAACTGACCGATGAAATCCTGTCCCTTCTGCTCAAAAATGCCAGCGCGGATTTTGATTGGAGCGGCATATCGCCAACGATTTTTGGCGCGGTTTTCGAATCAACCCTCAATCCCGAAACCCGCCGCAAAGGTGGGATGCACTACACCTCTATACCAAACATTCACAAGGTCATTGACCCGCTGTTCCTCGATGGGTTGAAACGGGAATTCGAGGATGTGAAATCCGTCAAGACTGCTAAATTGCGGAAACAGAAACTCTCCGATTTCCAGCAGAAACTGGCATCCCTGACCTTTCTGGACAGCTCCTGCGGCTCCGGAAATTTCCTGACGGAAAGCTACATTTCCCTTCGCCGTTTGGAAAATGAGGTCATCAGCGAACTCCAGAACGGGGAGATTTCCTTCGGCTTCGAGGGGGAGCACAATCCCATCAAGGTGAGCATTTCCCAGTTTTACGGCATCGAAATCAACGACTTCGCCGTGACGGTGGCAAAGACGGCTCTATGGATTGCAGAGAGCCAGGCCATGCAAGAAACGGAGAACATCATACATCTGAACCTGGACTTCCTGCCGCTGAAAAGCTACTCGAACATCGTGGAGGGAAATGCGCTGCGAATGGATTGGAATGATGTGGTGCCGAAGGAGAAGCTGGACTATATCATGGGCAATCCTCCCTTCGTGGGCTATTCGCTCCAATCCAAGGAACAGAAGGCTGATATTCTGTCGGTCTATGTGGACGAGAAGGGCAAGCCCTATCCCAAGGCGGGGAAAATCGACTATGTGGCGGGATGGTATTTCAAAGCGGCAGAGTTCATGCACGGGACGGGCATCCGCACGGCCTTTGTGTCCACCAATTCCATCACCCAAGGGGAGCAGGTGGCGGATGTATGGCAACCCCTTTATGAGAGGTTCGGCATACAAATCGACTTTGCCCACCGCACTTTCCGCTGGGACAGCGAGTCCAACAGCAAGGCTCATGTGCATGTGGTGGTCATCGGCTTCCACGATGGGAAGGACAGTTCTTCCAAACGGCTCTATGCCGGGGAAAACGTGCAGGAGACGGAAAACATCAGTCCCTATCTGGTGGCGGCTCCCACGGTCTTTTTGTCTGCCCGTTCCAAGCCGCTTTGCCCCGTCCCTGCCATGCTGAACGGCGGCAAGCCTGCCGAGGGCGGCAATCTCATTCTGACGGTGGAGGAACGGGAGGAGCTGGTCAGGGCGGAACCCGCCGCCGAAAGATTCCTGCGCCCCTTCATGATGGGCAAGGACTTCATTGACCGCAAGCCCCGTTATTGCCTGTGGCTCGTGGGCGCGAATCCGGCAGACATCAAAAAATGCCCCAGTGTCCTGAAGCGCATTGAGTCCGTGAGGGAGTTCCGTCTGGCCAGCAAGAAGCCCGCCACACAGAGGAAAGCGGAAACGCCGATGCTGTTCGATGAAGTGCGGGAGTGCAAAACGAGCTATATCGCGCTTCCCAAGGTTTCTTCCGAGCAACGGCGCTATATCCCCATGGATTATCTGGATGCAAGCATCATCCCCGGCGATAAGCTCTTCATGATTCCCGATGCCGACCTCTACTTGTTTGGCGTATTGACGAGCAACGTCCACATGGCATGGATGCGGGCAGTCTGCGGAAGACTGAAAAGCGATTACAGCTATTCCAGTTCCGTAGTCTACAACAACTTCCCATGGCCATCTCCAAATGAGAAGCAACGTGCCACCATTGAACAAACTGCACAAGGAATCCTCAATGCCAGAAAGATATATCCCACGGCAAGTCTTGCTGACCTCTACAGTGAAAGTCTCATGCCGCCGGAACTACGCAAAGCCCATCAAGCCAATGACAGAGCCGTGATGCAAGCCTATGGCTTCCATGTGGGGAGCATGACCGAGGCGGCATGTGTGGCGGAGTTGATGAAGATGTACCAGAATTTTTTAGGAGGAAGATTTTTTGTTGGCCGGAAAGGGAAATACCGGAGAATAGACTTGGCGAGGATACTTCCACCACGACAGAACCCACCAACCACCATAGACCATTGGCGGATGGATTAGCACGGCACGGAGCCACGCCAAATGCAGTTTTCGCCCGAGGCACATCCCCCACAGATTTGTCAAGCAAAATTTCACTCACCCCGAAAAAGAGCAAAATCATAAGAATCCAAAAAAAGATTTCTCCTCCATACTGATGATGTGCGAATTCATGCTGGTGCTCATGCCTAACGGGAAGGAGAAAATCAAAAATGTTTTTTTGGTTTCTTATCTTTTTGCTAATTTTGCATCTGGCAAAATTTCCTCTTGACAAGTTGCGCTGGGGTTTGGGGGCGATTTCTCCAGTGTTACCTTTTTGTTACCCGCAGGGCTAAGAAAGTCTCATAGATGCCGTAAAATCAAGGCGTTCGAGCATTTTGTTCATGTCCATGTAAATAAGATAAAGGGGTTGCCACATTTATTATCACTCTGATAGCAAATGTGACAACCCGTTCTGTTTCAAAAGACTGAGCAAAGTTACCTTTTCAATGCCTCATACTGCACAGCCCTGCCCATGCTGAAGTTACAGCAGCTTCTCAATATCTGCCGCCATATCCGCGGGGCTGGTAGTAGGCTCGAAGCGTTTCACCACGTTGCCTTCGCTGTCAATGAGGAAGTCCGTACCGTAGGAATACACCTTGCCGGATTCATCCTCCCTAATCTCGAAACTTTCGAGGTCTGAGGGCAGAGTAGTCGAGCCGATCACGTCCAGCACCGAGTAGATCGGAAGAGCGTCGTGTAGGGAAA
>CALGGN010000277.1 GCA_937915915.1 uncultured Selenomonas sp.
GATATGCTCACCCGCATCCGGAACGGACAGGTCGCGCGTCATGACTTCGTGACCGTTCCCGCGAGCAACACGAAGAAAGCCATCGCGAAGATTCTGCTGAACGAAGGCTACGTGAAGGCCGTGGATTATATCGATGACGGCCTGCAGGGCGAAATTAAAATTACACTGAAGTATCTGAACGGCAAACAGAATCCCGTCATCGCGGGGCTCAAGCGGATCAGCAAACCCGGTCTTCGGGTGTACGCGACCTGCGAAGAGCTGCCGAAGGTGCTGGGCGGCTCGGAGGAGACGACGACGGGCGTGCATCGCCTGCGTCAGCTGGCTCGCGAGGGCAAGCTGGAATTTCCGATGATTGCGGCGAATGATGCCTATTGCAAATATCTTTGTGACAATCGCTACGGGACCGGACAATCCACATGGGATGGCATCATGCGCACGACGAATCTGGTGATCGCGGGGAAGACGGTAGTCATCGCAGGCTATGGCTGGTGCGGCAAGGGCGGCGCCATGCGCGCGAAAGGCCTTGGCGCGGACGTCATCGTCACCGAGGTGGATCCCATCAAGGCCATCGAGGCCGTATTCGATGGGTTCCGGGTGATGCCCATGGACGAGGCAGCGAAATACGGGGATATCTTCCTGACATTGACAGGGGACAAGGATGTGATCCGCAAGCAGCATTTCGAGGTCATGAAGAACGGCGCCATGATGGCAAATGCCGGGCACTTCGATGTGGAAATCAACATTCCTGAGCTGGAGGCGGGATCGGTTTCCCGCCGCAGGGTGCGCAACAATATCGAGGAATTCGTGCAGAAGGACGGCCGCAAGCTGTACCTTCTGGCGGAGGGCCGTCTTGTGAATCTGGCGTCCGGCGACGGGCATCCTGCGGAAATCATGGATCTTTCCTTTGCGGTGCAGTTCTTCTCTTTGTCGCACATCCTGCAAAATCATGACAAACTTGCGAAGGATGTGCATTTGATGCCGGATAAGATCAACCAGCAGATTGCGGAAATCAAGCTGGAGTCCCTTGGGGTCGAGATTGACGAGCTTTCTGATGAGCAGAAGGCATATCTTGGCATAGCATGAGAAGGAGCGAGCCCTATGAAAACCATCATCAGAAGCGCATCTGTTGTCCTGCCGTCCGGCAAGGTGAAGGAAACGGATATCGTGATTGAAAATGATAAAATCGAGTCCGTGGGCAAGTCACCGGAGGGCGTTGTCTATGACCGCGAGATCGATGGCAGGAACAAGCTGGCGATTCCTGGTTTGGCAAACGCCCATACCCACGCGAGCATGACACTGCTCAGAAGCTATGCGGATGACATGGCATTGATGGATTGGCTGAGCCAGGAAATCTGGCCCATCGAGGCGAAGATGAAGCGGGAGGATATCTACTGGGGCGCGGCGCTTGCCGCGGTGGAGATGATTCAGTCCGGCACGACGGCCTTTGCGGATATGTACGGCCCTTGGATGGAGGAAGTCGCGAAGGTCATTGACGAGTCGGGACTTCGCGGTGCGATCTGCCGCGCGCCGATTGTCACGGCATCCTTGGAAGGCGCGGAAAAGACGTGGCAGGAAAATGTCTGGCTCTATGAGAATTATCATGGAAGCTCGGATGGCCGCGTGATTGTTTTGATCGGGGCCCATGCCATTTATACCTGTCCGCCGGAGTTCCTGCATCGGATGGCGGATTCCGTGGCAAAGCTTGGCGCACGGATCCACATCCACATGTCGGAGACTCAGGGCGAAGTGGAGAACGCGAGGAAAGAGTACGGGAAGAGCCCGTTCCAGGCCATCGCGGAGACCGGGTATTTCAACAATGGCGGCATCGTGGCGCACTCTGTCTATGTGGATGACGCGGATATGGATATCATGCAGCAGTACAAATTGTATCCGGTGCATAATCCCACCAGCAATATGAAGCTGGCAAGCGGCATCTCGCCTGTGGTGCGCATGCTGGAAAGGGGCATCCATGTAGCCATCGGCACGGACGGCACATCCAGCAACAACAATCTGGATATGCTGGAGGAAGTGAATCTCACAGCGCTCCTGCACAAGGCAGATACGCTGGATCCTCTGGCAGTGCCTGCATTCAAGGCGCTTCAGATGGGGACGGAGTACGGGGCCGAGGCATTGGGCTTCGAGGACTGCGGCCGCATCGAAGTGGGCTGCCAGGCGGATATCGTGCTCCTGAATATGAAGGGTGCCGCTTGGACGCCGAACTACAATCCGATTTCGCTTCTGGTGTATTCGGCGAATTCGTCCTCGGTGGATACCGTGATGGTCGCCGGAAAGGTGCTCATGGAGCATCGCGAGCTCAAAACCTTGGATGAGGAAAAGGTCATCTATGAGGCAAGCCGCTGCGCCAAGAGGCTGACAGGAAAGTAAAAAAGTCAGAAATGGGCTGCTGCACTTGGCGGCAGTCTTTTCTGTTGAAACGTGGTGAATCATTTTGAAAAAGAAATCAGCCGGCCGGAAGGCGCGGAACAAGGAACCCAAGCTCCCCTCCGCGAATACCGAGCGGCGCTACGAGCTGTTAGGCATTGGGATTTTCGCTGCGGGACTCCTTGCGCTGGCAGGTAGTTTCGGTTTGAATGCGGGCTTTGTGGGGGGGCATTTCTCGAAATTTCTGCATTATTTCTTTGGCGTTGGGACGATCCCTGTCATTTTTGTGATTCTGCTCATTGGGCTGCAATATATCACAAAGCATCATGGCATTGTATATTCTTTGCGTTTTTTTGGCATGACGACATTCTTTGTCTCCCTGCTGGCTATTTACCATCACTTTGTCGCTGCGCCCGGCGCGGAGATTTTGCCGGAGAGTCTGCCGCAGGGAGGCGGACTGCTGGGGGGCGGGGCATTGCTTTTGCTCCGCAAGTTCTTTGGCGTGGATGGCGGGATCATCGTGCTTGGCGCAGGCGTGGTGAGTTCCGTCCTGCTCTTTACCAGGTGGTCCCTCGGCAGCGGCCTTTTGAAGACGAAGAGCAAGGCGGTGCAGGGGGCAAGCGCGGCCGGTACGGCCATTGCCGCGACCTACGGGCACGTGGCCGAGGTCGGGGGAAGGATGGAAGAGCGCTTAGTAGAACCTGTCAAGGAGCGTGTCATCAGCGCGTTTGATGATCGGGAGGAAGAGTCTGCATCCGTGCAGCCCATGGCGCAGGAAGAAATGCAGATTCCCCGTTCCAATGAGGAAATGGAAACAGCGCAGTTCACGCCTTCCATGACGGCATTTGTTGCTGAGGAGATCCCGCAGCCACGCATGTCGGCGGATACCTTGATGGATGAAATTCCCGCTTCCGCTGAACCGCAGGAAGAACCGGAGGAGGCACCAATCACAGGGGAAAGACAGGCAGCCGAGGCGCCGGCAGCAAGTTTGCAGGCGGCATATACGGATGAGGACACACAGGAATTAGACTTGGATGTTCCTGACTTTACCATCGAATATGGAGCGGATGAAGCATGGGATGAGGCGTCCGAAGCATCGGCGGAGCCTCCAACATCC
>CALGGN010000278.1 GCA_937915915.1 uncultured Selenomonas sp.
ATCCCTGCCCGTGATGGGAGTTGGCCGCATGCTCCCGCACGGTCAGCACCGCATTCAGGAGCAATACCCCCTGCTCCGCCCAAGGCTGCAGACAGCCGTTGTTCGGGATCTTGCAGCCGAGGTCATCCTGCAGCTCCTTGAAGATGTTGATGAGGGAAGGCGGCGGCTCCACTCCCGGCTGCACGGAAAAGCTAAGGCCGTGCGCCTGCCCCGGCCCGTGATAAGGGTCCTGCCCCAGAATGACGACCTTCGTATCCGCATAGCTCGTCAGATGCAGCGCGTTGAAAATCGAATACATATCGGGGTAAATCCGCTTGGTTCGATATTCCTGGATCAAAAATTGACGAAGCTGCCTGTAATAAGGCTTCTGCATTTCCTCCTCCAGATAGTCCGCCCAGTCATTCGTGAAAACCTTCATGCCTCTGCCCCCATCCTTCTCCGATAGCTCCGAAACTCCATTTCCACGCCGTTTTCCTGCATCTTTTGGCAGGACTGCAAGGAAAAATCGGCACGCAGATCCAGACGCGGCAAGAAGCAGTCTGCCTCCCGCCGCGCATGCACCAGAGTAATCTCGGCTTCGCTGCAGTATGGAAGAAGCTCCCGATACACCGTTGCGCCGCCGACCACGAAAAAACGCTCCTGCTCCGGCAGACGCTCCAAAGTCTCCCAGAGGCTCGCCAAAGTGCCCGCGACAAAGCACCCGTCCGCATGTTCCGGCGCATCGTTGATGCTCCGTGAGAGCAGGATATGCCTACGTCCCTCCAAGGGTTTCCCGCTCGGAAAGGTCATCAGGGTCTTTCGCCCCAGAATGACCGTATGCCCATAGGTCAGCTCACGGAAACGCATCAAATCCGCCGAAAGGTGAAAGAGCAGCTTTCCGCCCTTTCCCAGCCCCCACGCCTCGTCCACGCACGCGATCAGGCAAAGGCCGAAGTCCATGGGGCTGCCCTTTGCCCGTCGGACTTCACCGGTATCCTTGCAGGCAAGCAGATGCTCCCCTACGGTGTTTCCGCAAATCACGAGGCTGTCCGCAATCTGCGCAAGGGGACGGAGCACAAAGGCCCGTTCCGAAAGATACGGATGTGGCAGGCGCAGTTCCTCCGTATCCATCGCAATCCCCGGCATGTGCAGCAAGTCGATATCCATGGTGCGCGCACCCCAGTGCTCATGCCGCACCCGCCCCAATTTCCCCTCGATGCGCTGCATCTGCCGCAAGAGCTCCATCGGGGAAAGAACGGTATAGACTTTGGCCGTCGCATTGATGAAATCCGGCTGGTTCTCCACGCCCCAGGGCGCGGTCTCGTAAAAAGAGGACACGCCCGCCAGCTCCACGCCCTCCGTATGCGCGATTTCCTCCAAAGCCAGCCGGATGGTCTGCTCCCGCTTGCCAAGATTCGCCCCAAGGCTCAGGTAGCAGACGGATGCTCCCCCCGTCACATCGGTGTCGATCATGCTCTTGTCCTCTCAACGGAAACCGCCACACCCCGAAACTTCCCGGCAATCGGCGCAGAAGGCTTGTGCACCGTCACGCGAAGCTCCTCAATCAGCGGAAAATCCCGCAGGAGCTGTTCCGCCACGGCTTCCGCCACGGCTTCGATGAGCCGCTTCGGCTCCCCCTCGACAATCTCCCGCACGCAAGCAAAAACCGCTGCGTAATTCACCGTCTTTTCCAGATCATCCGTCCTGCCCGCCTCGGAAAGATCCAGCCGCATCACCAGATCCACAAAGAAGCTCTGCCCCTTTTCCCGTTCTTCCTTCAGGCATCCATGATAGCCGTAGAATTCCATGCCCGTCAGCTCGATATAATCTCCCATGCCAAATCCTTTCTACTATTCTACCCTCAAAATCGCATCCGTCATGCGGCACATCCGCACCACCGGCTTCACGTCATGGACGCGCACGATCTCCGCGCCGGAGCGGATCCCCAGCACACAGGCCGCGCCGGTGGCTTCCATGCGCTCCTCGACGGGCAGCCCCAGCGCGTGCCCGATGAAGCTCTTCCGGCTCGCGCCCAGCAGGAGCGGATAGGCCTCCCCGTCCAGCATTTTCAGCTCTTCCAATCTCCGCAGCACCGTCAAGTTACCCTCCGCCGTCTTTCCAAAGCCGATGCCCGGATCGAAAATCAGCCGGTCTTTGCCAAGTCCTGCGGCCTCCGCCACGGAAACCGACTTCCGGAAAAAATCCTGCATGGCGGCAATCATATCCCCCGGATATTCCCTTCCCTCCTGATTGTGCATGACAATCACAGGAAGCCCGTATCTTGCGGCAACCTCCGCCATACGTCCGGTCTCCTCCGCATATTGCAGGCCCCGGATATCATTGAGGATATGCACGCCCATCCCGGCCGCCATCTCCGCTGTCTCAGCCTTGAAGGTATCCACGGAGACAGGCACGGGCGAAATGGGCAGCAGTGCCTCCAGAAAAGGCCGCAGCCTTGCCATCTCCTCTTCTGCCGTCATCACCTGAAAACCGGGGCGGCTGGACTCCGCCCCGATATCAATAAGCTCCGCGCCGTCCTCTCCCAGCTGCACGGGCAGCGTCGGGACATTCAGGACGGTGAGG
>CALGGN010000279.1 GCA_937915915.1 uncultured Selenomonas sp.
CCGTCCGGCAGGACTGGCGCAGCATCTGCGCATTCAGTGTAATTTCCCTGCTGTTCAGTATCAGTGAGCCGTTTCTGTTTGCATTGCCGGTGGTGCTGAATCCGGCCATGCTGATTCCCTATCTTGTTGCGCCCATGGTGAACGTGCTCGTGGGCTGGGCGGCGATCGCGTGGGGCATCGTTCCCGTGTTTCAGTACACTGTGCCTTGGGCGACGCCGATTTTGCTGGACGGCTATCTCGGCACAGGGAATGTGATGGGTTTTGTGCTGCAGCTTGTGTGGCTGAGCGTGGATATTGTGATCTATTCTCCGTTTGTCATTATTTTCAATCTGATGCGTCAGGATGAAACACCGAAGGACGGTGAGGCGTGATGTCCGTGAAGTTTCGGGATATGCTGACCCAGCGGTTTGTGATTTTCAGCATCGTGCAGGCACTGGTTCTCTGCCTCTGCATTTTTTTGTCTGTCAACCATTTTGGGGGCGACGGCTGGCAGCGCACGAAGAGCGTGGCGCTCATTCTTGCGAGTCCGAAGGATACCGATGGCTGGCCCAGAGAGATCGCTTTGGGGATGCAGCAGGCATGCGATGCGCTGGGCTATGAACTCTATATCGAGGATGAGGTCGCGGTCGGTTCAGGTGCCTGTCATCAGGTCATTGAAAAGCTCGTTGCCAGAGGGGTGAAGCGGATTTTTCTGGCGAATCCCGGCTATCAGGAGGAAGTGGAGATGTTGGCAGGGAAATACCCGCAGGTGAGTTTTTTCGCGAACTCTGTGGGAGAAGTTGTTTCGGAGGGAATCCTGAACTATTCGGTGCGTTATTATGAAGCGCGATATCTTTCCGGGGTACTGGCGGGGCTCCGCACGCAGACGGGCATTGTGGGCTACGCGGCGCCCTTTCCAGCGCCTGAGACAAGGCGGGATCTCAATGCGTTCGCGCTGGGCGTGCAGAGTGTGCGGCCGGATGCCCGCATCTTGGTCCGATGGACAGGACAGTGGATTTCGGCGGCCGGCGAACAGGAGGCAGTCTATCTGCTGAGGATGCAGGGCGCAGATGTGATGGGCTATTTTTCGCCGACACAGACGATTGCGGCTGCCGCCGAGGAAATCGGCATGGACTATATTGATTTTCATCGGCTGCGTCCCGGCAATGCGCATTGCATCGCTGCAATCGAAACGGACTGGCGCATGGTCTACACGGAATTGCTCCGCATGAACCGACGGAGCGAGGGCGAGCATGTCTATTGGAAAGGGCTGTTCGACGATGTGGTTTGCCTGCATCTGCAAAACGGAGCGCTCACTCCGCGGGAAGAGGCGCTGGTAGGAAGGGCTCGTTCCGCGCTTTGGAGCGGACATCAGATTTTTTCGGGGAACATCATAGATCAATCGGGCAGTCAGCGCTGCATGGAAGGGGAAGTCATTTCCAACAGCGATGTGAGGTCCCACATGGACTGGCTGGTCAAGGGGGGGGAGAGCGTTGAATCCAGATGAAGCGAAGGATGCTTCGCAAGGGCGCATGCTGGACTTTGCCAGGCGCATGATCGGGCGGTTCCTCATTTTCCTGCTGGTTCTTTTCGGGATCGGCACACTTCTGCACAGCAAGATGAGCGATGCGCTGAACGCAGAGGTGGAGAAGTTCGTCGTGCGGCAGGCGGAGCAGGTCTCCCTCACCTATCGTGAGTTGTTCCAGAATGAGCTGGATTTGCTGGAAAAGGCTGCGGATATCATGGAATCGGGCAAGCTCACGCCGGAGGATCTGGCGGCGGCCGTCATCCATCATGAGCCGATGGCGCAGGCGGGCATTGTCGATATGTATGGCAGGCTCGTGGCAGGGACGCCGCTTCCGCAGGAGAGCAAGCTGCAGATGGCGGCTGCTCTGCAGGGACGCAAGAGCATCCATCACTACAAGGGGATTGGCCTTGTGGCGATGGTTCCGGTCAAGGGTGTGCAGAATATCCGCTATGTGTTGTACAAAATTTACCTAGATCAGGGATTGCAGGAAGATTATTTCCACTTATCGGACAAGAGCCATGAAGCGAAGGTCTTGCTCTACGATCTCAACGAAGAACGCGTGGTTGTCCCCTATAAAGGATACGGCGAGGGTGATCGCTTCTACGATGCGGACACGAAACTGCCAAAAGGGGTCGACCTGCTGCTTTCACGCTTGGAAAACGCCCATGGCGTAGCCATTTTTTCGCCCGAGATCGATGAGGACTATGTGCTGTTCGCTTCGGACATCAAGGATACGAACTGCGCGGTCATTGGCTACACGGAATGGCACTCCGTGGTCGACGGGATCCTGCACATCCACATGATCGTGCTTTGGGTCTTTGGGCTGCTGGTGGTGCTGTTCTGCGTGTTCGTGCTCTATGCCTTTACGAACAAATTGCAGGCGGAGGAGAGCAAGGAACTGCGTGAGGCGCGGGATGAGGCGCTGCGCGCGAACCGGGCCAAGAGCGAGTTCCTCGCGAATATGAGCCATGAGATCCGCACGCCGCTCAACGCGGTGCTGGGCATGAATGAGATGATCCTGAGGGAGGCCAAGGGCGCGTCTCTTCAGAAGTACGCATGGAACGTCAAGAGCGCAGGTGAGACACTGCTGTCGCTCATCAATGATATCCTGGACTTTTCGAAGATCGAGTCCGGCAAGATGGAGCTGGTGGATGCAAGCTACAGCATGAGCTCGGTGCTCAATGATATCTACAACATGGTCAAGTACAAGGCAGACCAGAAGGGACTGGCGTTCCACATCGATGTCATGCCGGAACTGCCCGACGGCTTCCGGGGGGATGAGGTGCGCCTGCGCCAGGTGCTGGTGAACATCCTCAACAATGCCGTGAAGTACACGCCGAAGGGAAGCGTGACCTTTACGATCCGAAGCGCGCTGAAAGAGTTCCGTGCCGGTGAGACGGTCATGCTGGAGTTCGTTTCGAAGGATACGGGTATCGGCATCCGGGAAGCGGACAAGGGAAAGCTTTTCTCCCAGTTCGAGCGTCTGGACATCAAGCGAAACCGCAATATCGAAGGCACGGGACTGGGGCTTTCCATTACCGTGCGCCTTGTCCGCATGATGGGTGGCACCATTGATGTGGAGAGCGTTTACGGAGAGGGCAGCGTCTTTACGGTCCGGCTGCCCCTGCGCATTGAGAACCCGGAACCTGTGGGGGATTTCCTTGCGCGGGTGGAGGAATTCGTGCGGCAGCAGAACAGCTATCGGGAGAGCTTTGTTGCGCCCGGTGCGAAGGTGCTCGTGGTGGATGACAATGACATGAATCTCACGGTGGTGGAGAGCCTGCTGGCAAAGACAAAGGTGCAGATCGACTGCTGCATGAGCGGCAGGGAATGCCTCGCAAAGATGCGGCAGCAGCACTATGATATCGTGTTCCTCGATCATATGATGCCGGAAATGGACGGCATCGAAACTTTGGAAAAAGCAAAGGCGATGAAGGACAGCAAATGCCTTGATACGCCTGTCATCGCACTTACCGCGAATGCCATTTCCGGCGTGAAGGAGATGTTCCTTTCCAAGGGGTTTGACGACTACCTTTCCAAGCCGGTGGACAGCC
>CALGGN010000280.1 GCA_937915915.1 uncultured Selenomonas sp.
TGTTAAGCACGCCGCCAGCGTTCGTCCTGAGCCAGGATCAAACTCTCCATAAAATGTTTTATGAAAAGCCGATTGGCTCTCATTTAGAAATTGCCGATTGCTTTTTCAGTCAATCGATGTTTTTCGAGAAGTTTCCTTCTCCCGAACCTGTTTGGTTTCTAAGCCGTAGCTGGGCTGGCGAGGGATTTTTTCGTCTGACAAGGAAGCAAAAACGCAGTCGTAGCAGAGCTACGTCAAGTTTTTGCTGACACAGGCAGGCGGAAAAAGATCCGTCAGACCTGCTATGGCGTGATACTAAACAGGTTCTTACATCTGGCTTACATGTTACAAATGTTACATGTCTTTTCTGCATTGTTTAGTTTTCAAGGAACACACTGCTGACCACTTTCCGAGTTTCCCTCTCGCGTGAGTCAGCTCGTTTATGATACTTCATTCCAAAGTCGCTGTCAAGCACTTTTTTCTTTTTTTGAAACATCGTTGTAGTTTACAATTTTCATGATATAATGATGATAATAAGCAATCTGAATGAGACTTCACTGTCATATATATAGAAAGGTGATACATCATGGCATTTTTTTCCAGATTCCTGCCCAAGCGGAAGCCTGCGGAATTCAAAAACAACATTCCAAAGGAAAAAAAGAATATCAAGCAGACCTTTATGGTCTACTGCCACAGCAATCATGACACTGCGGGGGATAAGCTCTGCCCGAAGTGTACGGCGCTGCTTGCTACCGTCATGACAAAGATGGATCGATGCCCCTACGGCATCACGAAGCCCATCTGTGACCGTTGCGACCGCCCTTGCTTTAGCGCAGAGCAAACGCAGGAATTCCTTCGCATCATGAACAGCAGCCAGAAGCGCATGTTCCTCTCACATCCCATCATGACGATCAAGCACAAGCTTGCCAGCATGGGCGTGGACTATGCGAAATTTCAGCAGCAGAAAAAAATCGACGACAAGGTCAAAGCAAAGGAAAAAGCTTCCAAAGAACGCGCCAAGGAGCGCAAGAAGAAAAACAAATAGGCTGTAAACTCCCTGCGAAACAGTGTTTCGTACCCGACAAAAAGAGTGGAACCATGGCGTCTGGCCCCACTCTTTTTTTCTCCTTATTTCTTGATCAGCCGAAGGCCCTGATAGGGATCGTCCGGCTCTTGTTCCTCCGCCGCTTCAAATTCCTCTTCTTCCCGAAGCTGCTGCGCCTTGTCTCCCTGTCGGCCAATGTTGACCAGTATCCCCATCGCTGACAAGGTGATGATCAACGACGTGCCTCCGTAGCTGATAAATGGCAGCGGCACGCCCACGACAGGCAGGATGCCCCCCACCATCAAAAGATTCGCAATCGCCTGCCCCACAACGAGCAGCATAATGCCCATGGAGAGTATCTGCCCGTAGGAATCCACGGCTTTATTCGCCACTCGCGCACTGTAGACCGCAAGCGCCGCAAACAGCAGGAACACAAAAATCGCTCCCAAAAAGCCATTTTCCTGACAGAAGATCGCAAACGCAAAATCCGTATGGGCTTCCGGCAGATAGTCGTATTTGCTCACGCCCACGCCAAGCCCCATGCCGGTCAACTCGCCGGAACCAATCGCGGAAAGGGATTGCACCGTCTGATAGCCGATATTCTGCGCATCCGACCATGGGTCAAAAGTAACCTTGATGCGTTCCATTCGATAGGGCTGCCGGATCAGCATGAAGATGACGCCAGCGATCAATGCGAAAACCATCATATAAAGTTTTCGCCGTTCCAATCCGACCACAATCATCATGAGAATCGGAATCCCCAGAATGATGCATGCAGTTCCCATATCCGGCTCCTGTTCCGTCAGGACGAACATGGCAAAGATGAAGCCCATCTGCGGATTGAAAATCTGAATCTCCCGCTCCCGGAAGATCTGCACGGACAGATATGCCGCAGCCATCATAATGGATACCAGCTTCGCCATCTCCGCAGGCTGGAACTGGAACACCACCAAGGGCAGCCATCGCCTTGCCCCGTTGACGGACGGCCCCACGATCAGCACCGCCACAAGACAGATGATCGTAAAGATCAGCACCATGGGCATCATGCTTCGCCACTTGTGGTAATCTATGCGGAAGCAAACAGCAAAGCACACCAGCCCCAAAACCGCATTGATCAAGTGCCTTCGCAGGAAAAAATAGGGCGACCCATAATCAGAATCCGCTATGATAAAACTGGAGCTGAACACATTGATGGTTCCCAGAATCAGCAAGATCAGCGTGATCACGGTGATTGCTTCCACATCGCTTGCCCAGAATTGCGGCTTGCGCAGCATGATTTTTCCGTCCGGCCCGATCACGGGAACATCACCTCGCAGCGATGAATCTTTTCGCCGAAGCCGCTGAACTTGCGTTCATACTCTGTCTCAATATTGTCAGGACAGGGCTCCGCGTGCAGGTCGTAGGATATATTCCGCGTTTCAAGGCCCGCCTCTGCAAACTGCTCCAACGAAAAATCAAACAGCGGGCGGTTATCCGTCTTGAAATATAGTTCCCCGTGCTCCCTCAGAAGCTTGCGGTACTTCTGCAAAAAGCCAAGATGCGTGAGTCTCCGCTTCGCATGCCGCTTCTTCGGCCACGGATCGCAGAAATTGATGTAAAAGCGATCCACCTCACGTGCAGCAAAAATCCTCTCCAGTCCATTGATATCAAAAACCAGCAGCTTCACATTCTGAAGCCCCTTCTCCTGGACTTTCTTCGCTGCCATATAGAGCACGTCCTGCTGGGCTTCTATGCCAATGAAATTCCACTCCGGATGGCGTTCAGCCAGCTGGCTGATGAAGTCCCCCTTACCTGTCCCAAGTTCCACATGCAGGGGTGCCTCCCGACCAAAAGAGCCGCACCACTTCCCCTGCATTTCCTCACCCGGCTCCTGATCCCTGGCAAACACAAATGCAGCGAATTCATGAATCGCCTCGTCTACCCAAGGCTTTCTTCTCAAACGCACAGTCTTCCCTTTTTCCTTTCTTCCATCGAATAGCGATGTATCAATTCCTTCCACGACAAAGTGGAGACCTTTTCATTTAATATTCATTTTAGCAAGCATTGTCCTCTCCTGCAATTCTTTTTTGAAAAAAAGTTCATCCATTTATCATTGACGGCATTCGATTCGCTCGATAAGATATACTGGAGATTATTGAATTTGACAGAAAGTGAGTCATCCATGAAGAAGATATCACGCCGCATGTTTTTGCGCGGCATACTTGGAGGCGGCATCCTGCTGGCAGGCGGCGCAGTCTTTGCAAAATCCGCCTTTTACCGCAAAGCTTCCAATGACTTGAAATCACTCGGCAATGATTCCGCATCCCAATACCTGCGCCAACTCATCACGCGCGACAGCACATCCTCCCGCTGTATCATGTGGGAGTCTGAGGCCCCGCTTGCCTCGCCGCAGCTGGAATACCGAAAAAAAGGAACGGAGAAGATTCTTTCCCTCCCTGCTTCTGATGTCTCCTTTTCCGATGACGGGCAGGAGCACCATCAGTATTCTGTGGAAATTCCTTCCCTGCAGAGCGGCACAACGTACGAATACCGCACGTCAGACGGCGATGAAAAAGGCGGCTGGCACCTCTTGGAAACGGATGCCGGAGGCTCCTTCAAGGCCTTGATTTTCCCTGATTCCCAGTCCAGTGACTACACCGACTGGGAAAGGCTCGCGCAAGATGCCGCCCGGCGCAATCCCGATGCCGCATTTTTCGTGAACATGGGCGATATCGTGGACAACGGCGAGGATCATACTCAATGGGAAGCATGGTTTCATGGCGTAGAAGGCATCATGGACCGCATCCCCTTTGTTCCCGTCATGGGGAATCATGAAACCTACGACCAGAACTGGAACGTGCGCCTGCCCCTCGCCTATCTGAATTATTTCATGATTCCCGAAAACCAGAGCGCGCAATTCAGCCGCTACTATTATTCCTTCGACTACGGCGATGTGCATTTCATCGTGCTCAACAGCCAATGGGACGAAACGAGCGATTTCCAGCAGGGGCTGAGGGAAGAGCAGCAGTCGTGGCTCCGTCAGGATGTCGCAGGCACGAATAAAAAATGGCGCATTGTGTTCATCCACAAGGACGTCCTGCAATACCGCATCCACCATCGGCCCGAACGCAAAGAGGGGATCTCCGATGTCGGTGAGTCCTTCATGCCGCTCTTCGACGAACTGGAAATCGATATCGTATTCACCGCTCATCTCCACACCTATCGCAACCGCGGGCATATCCACAATTTCGAGCGGAACACAAAGGGCCCGCTCTACATCCTCACGGGCGTGGCAGGCAATGTACGCTATCCCGGGCTATGGATCGACCATGCGCTGGATGAAGTCGTTGCACCCCAGCCGGAGACCGACAATTATCTGACGCTGGAGGCAAGCAGGGATCGTCTTTCCGTTCGCGCATTCCTGCCGGATGGCACGGAAATCGACCACGCCGAGATCATGAAATAGTTCCCCGACCAACCACACGCACTTTTATTTTTCCCACTCACACATCACAGTTCCTGAAGGAGAACGCGCCATGAAAAAAAATCTTACGCCACAGCAACGCGAAGAGATGATTGCTGAGAAATACTATTATGGGGAAGGTCATTGCGAAATGGATCTCATTCAGGCCATGAACCATTACAAAGCCGCCATGCGTCTCGGATCCGCCATCGCCTGCTCAAAAATCGGCAGAATGTACGACACGGGAAAAGGCGTTCCCATCGACACGGAAATGGCGCTCGAATATTACAAAGCAGGCGCAAAGCGCAAAGATCCCCTTTCCACCTACTACCTCATGCAGCATTATTTTGAAACCGAACAGAGCGAAGAAGCGATGCACACATGGCATCTGCTCATTGAAACCGGGGATAGCCGCACGATTTCCCTGGGAATCCTGAGCTACCTCAAGTACTGCCGGGAATTTGCAATCCCGCGATCCCTCATGGATATGGATTCCGTCCTCGCTTACATGGAAGATGCCAGACTGTTCTGGGAAGACGAGCACCTCGCCTCGGAAAGCAGCGGACAATACTACTTTCAGTCGGAACTAAATCTTCTGAACGAGCTTCTGGAATACTATACAGAAGGCTGGAAGGATGAGCCTGCAGAAGACGTCCAGATAAAAGCCGGGCCTTCCGCAGCAGATTGATACCAATGATTACATTGCTTTTTTCGTCAGAGCAAGAATGTCTTCCTTTGGCTGGACACCGACGGAACTCCCGACAACTTTGCCGCCTTTGAACACCACCAGCATCGGAATGCTCATCACACGGAACTGCTGAACAAGCTCCGGCTGCTCTTCCACATTGACCTTGCACACCTTGATTTCTGCATGTTCCTCCGCGAACTGCTCCACCACCGGAGACATCATGCCGCATGGCCCGCACCAGTTTGCCCAGAAATCAACCAGCACCGTACTCTCCGACTGCAATACTTCTGCTTCAAAATTCTCTTTCGTGATCACATGCACCGCCATAAAACACGTCCTCCTTATCGTCATTCTTACCAGTCCATTATAACGCCGATTGGAATATTTTGCCAAGACCAAAATATTCCAATCGGCGTTGTTTTCACTCAATTCACATTTCCTGCAAAAGATTTCCCAAAAACAGTTGTAAAATACGTCAAAATGACATAATATAAATATAGAATCATACCAATCGATAGGAGGACGATGCCATGGCCGCACATGTGATCAACGAAGCGCGCCGCTGCCTGCAATGCAAGAAGCCGCTCTGCCAGCTCAAGGGCTGTCCGGTACAGACCAATATCCCCGAAATGATCCGCCTGTTTCTGGACGGAAAGAGCGCAGAGGCCGGAAAGATGCTCTTTGACAATAATCCACTGAGCGTTGTCTGCTCCCTCGTCTGCGACCATGAAAATCAATGCGAGGGCAACTGCATCCAAGGGCGCAAGGGAGCGGCAATCCAAATACCGAGCATCGAAAACTATATTTCCGATGCCTATCTCGACAAACTGACACTGGAGCGCGAGCCGGACAAAGGGCAGAAGGTCGCCATTATCGGCAGCGGTCCTGCAGGTATCACCATCGCGGTGAAGCTCGCTGCAAAAGGCTATGGCATCACAATCTTCGAGCGCATGGACCAGATCGGCGGCATGATGCGCTATGCGATTCCCTCCTTCCGTCTGCCCAAGAGCATCCTGAACCGCTATCAAGAGAAATTGCGGGAACTGGGCATCCACATCCGCCCCAACACATCCATCGGCGGCGCGCTGCACCTTGACGACCTCTTCAATGACGGCTATGACGCGGTTTTCATCGGCACAGGCACATGGCGGCCCAAGCGCCCGCACGTGCGCGGCGAAAGCCTCGGCAATGTCCACTATGCCATCGACTACCTGCAGAATCCCGCGGCCTATAAGCTGGGTGACACCGTTGCCGTCATCGGCGCAGGAAATTCCGCGATGGATGTGGCGCGCACCGTCGTCCGCATGGGCAGCCGTTTCGTGACGGTCTATGCCCGCCGCAACCGCATCGCGGCAAGCCAGCGCGAGCTGGACTACGCCCATGCTGACGGCATTGACATCCAGCCCGGGATGGCCATCAAGGAATTCACGGATGAGGGACCGATCTTCATTCCCAACATCTACGACGAGGAGGGCAATCTGATTCGCCAGGAAGAGCCTGTCCTCTGCCCTGCCGACAGCAGCATCATCGCGGTCAGCCAGGGACCGAAGGACAAGATCGTCAAGACGACCACAGGCATCGATGTCACGGACTACGGCCTCATTGCCGTGGACGATGACGGACGCACCACGCGGGAGGGCGTGTTTGCCAGCGGCGATGTCGTTGCGGGCGCAAAGAACGTCGTGCTTGCCGTGAAGTTCTCCAAACAAGTCGCAAAAGCCATGGATCGCTATTTGCAAGAAAAGGCAAAAAAACAATCGTAAACATGTTTACGAATAGACAAGGAAGGAAAGCCAATGGGCATGTTAAGGAACAAGAGCAGCAGACGCACTGCCTCCAAAAAGGAAGCCTCGTCACCATCCTCGAAAACACCCGCCGCCATCCCGCTGAAAAATTGCACGCAATGCGGGAAAGTCTTCGTTACTTCCACGGGACATGAGCAGCTGTGCAAAAAGTGCGAAAAGAAAGATCGCGAAATGACCAATGCCGTCCGCTTGTTCATACGGACACATCCGAATCGTCAGTGCACCGCTGAGGAAATCATGGACGCCACGGGCGCCAGCCCCAAATTCATGCTCCAGATGCTGCGCATGGGCGTATTGGACGATGTCAATATCGATGTTCTGACCTTTCCCTGCGCCAGATGCGGCAGCCCCATCACCGAAGGGCGCTATTGCAAAAACTGCACCGAGGTCGTGGCGGAGGCTCTGGCCGAGACCGCCAAGAACGCCCACGAAAGGGAAGAACGCTTGAAAAACCTGCCGCGCATGGCACGCAGGCGCTAGAAAACTGCCATTTCCTGAGGAGAAGGGAGCAAAAGCACGCTTTTGCTCCCTTCCCTTTTATTTACCATCCCTTTTCCCTGCTCCAGAACTCCGGCGTCAGCATGGCGATGACCGTAAAGATCTCCAGACGTGCCAGGAACATAAAGATGCAGGCGCCGGCACGGCTGAAATCCGGGAGGAGCGCGTAGGTGCTTGTCGCGCCTTCAATCCCAAAGCCCGGTCCGACGCTCCCCATCGTCGAGATGCTCACGCTGACCGCATCGATGAGGTCGATCCCATCCAGCAGCATCACCAGCGCAAACAGCACATCCAGCATCACATAGGCAAAAAAGAACCTTGCCACACCGTGCAGGACAGCATCCGGCACCGGCTGGCCATTCATCTTCACCGGCGTCATTGCCTGCGGATGCACCTTCTGCCAGACGATGGACAGCACCATGCGGAAGAGCAGCACGATGCGCGATACCTTGAGCCCTCCTGCCGTGGAGCCCGCACAGCCCCCCAGAAACATCGTCATCATCAAAAGCCCCTTGGCAAAGGGTGGCCAAGTATCAAAATCATAGGAAACAAAGCCCGTTGTGGAGGAAAGGGAGGCCACCTGAAAAACGGAATAGCGCAGGGCCGAGACCACATCCATCTTCATCTCCACGATTAAATCGACGGAGATCATCACCGCCGCCACGGCAATGATCCACAGATATGCGCGGAATTCCGTATTCCGCAGGATGCTCCCCCACCCGTGCCGCCAAGTCATGACATACATGGCAAAACTGCCGCTGGAAAGCACCATGAAAAAGCTCATGCAGCCCTCCAGCCAGAGATTCCCGTAATCCATGACCGCTCCATTGTAGATGGAGTACCCGCCTGTCGCGATGGTTGTCATCGCGTGATTGACGGCAGGGAACGGCGAGAGGCCGCAAAGCCAATAGGCGATGGCGCAGACAGCGGTGAATGCCACATAGACGTGGAAGAGCGCCTTGGCATTGTCCCGGATATGAGGCATCTGCCGCTCATGGGTCGGACCGGTGCTCTCCGCCCGGAACATGTAAACCGCCCCTCGCCCCGCAGATGGCAGGATCGCCATGAAGATCACGATGATCCCCAGCCCGCCGACCCAGTTCGACAGACTGCGCCAAAGCAGGATGCTCCTCGGGAGGATCTCCACATCCTCGATAATGGTCGCCCCCGTCCCCGAAAATCCGGACACTGACTCCACGATGCTGTCCAAAAGGTTCAGATAGCCGCCCGTAAAATAGGGGAACATGCCCAAAAGGGATACCAGAAGCCATCCAAGCCCCGTAATCGCGATCCCCTCCCGCACGGAAAGATTATCCTGATCCGTCACAGCGCCGTACCGCTCCAGCTCGAAAGCAACGCCAAGGCAGAGCAGCATGGAGAGCAAAAAGGAGGCCGCTGCGCTCTCATTCAGGAATCCTGCCAGCAGCAAAGGCGGCAGCATCGCCGCGCCGCATGCAAGCGTCAAATAGCCTAAAATCGCTGATACCAAGCGCAGATTCACAGGCTACCACCTCCTCGCGTGCAGCAATCGCCCTGCCTGCAGCAAGAACAGCACGGCAAAGATTTCCACGCGTCCCAGAAGCAAGATCAGCGCACAGGCCAGCTTCAGGAGCACGGGCAGCATCAAAAAATCCTCCGGCACACAAAGCCCCGGAGCAGATCCGACGCCCGTCAGACAGGAAAGCGTCATGCCCACGCAGGCCGAGAAGGATCTGCCGGAAAGCGTCAGCAGGACAGAGCAGCCAAAAAAGGTTGCCATATAGAGCGCAAAAAAACTCAAAATGCGCCCTATGATTTTGTCCGGCACGAATATCCCGCTCACCTGAATGCTCGTTACCATGCGCGGATGCAGCGTTCGCCGGATCTCGGCAGCCGCAAGCTGGAACAGCACCAGCAACCGGATCATCTTCATGCCGCCCGTCACCGACCCCATGCATCCGCCCATCAAAGGCAGCAGCAGGAGCAAAAACAAGTCAAAATCCGGCCATGTCCAAAGGGGCGCGACTTGGATCCCCGTCGTGCTCAAAAAGGAAAGCATGTGGAAAAAACCTTCATGCAGGCCCCACTCGGAATCCATATAGCCCTGATAGACCAGATGTCCCGAGACCATCAGCCCGCTCGCGACAACCAGCTGCAGAAACATCTTGATCTCCGAGTCCTTCAGCATCTCGCCCAAGGATCTGCGCGTTCCCAGCCGCCAATAGAGCAGCAGATTCCCCGCAGCCAAAAACATGGAAAACATGGCCACAGCTTCCACCGCATCCATTCCCCGACCGATGAAATGAGCCCCGCCTCCCGTCGAGATGCAGCGCATGGCATTTTCCAGAGCTTCCCAAGGCATCAGGCCCGCATACAAAAACAGTCCGGCAGAAAGAAGAGTCAAGACGCTGTAAGTGAGGGACGCATGATGCGCCATTGACTCCATGCGCCCGATCATTGGGCTGAATGCCTTCCCATTGCGGAGGGACAGCTCAATGCCAAAGCAGCCGCTGACCTGCGGCAGCACAGTGACCAGCACGATGAGAAAATTCATTCCGCCCAGCCACATGAGGACGCTCTGCCACAGAAACAGAACCTCCGGCGCATTGTCCGGCAAGAGCGGCAGGCCCGCCGTCACGACATCCGACATCCCCTCCAGAAAGGCATCCACCGGCGGCATCTGTCCCAAACTCCAGAATGGAATCATGCCGATACCCGCCAGCCACGGCCAAAGGAGAACCATGATGGCTGCCGACTCCATGACGCTCACCCTGCGGCGGTGCTTTTTCCCGTAATTGAACAGGAACCCGCCGAGCCAGAAAGCCGCAATGGATGCAGCGATAAAGGGCCGGCAAAAGTCCCCCCCGTCAAGATACGCATAGAGCGCAGGCAGAAGAAGAGCCGCCCCCTCAGCAAAGGCGGCTCTTCCCAGCCAAAAGCAAATCAGTTCCTTTTCCATATCGACCACTCTCGCACCCGCGAAATCAAATAGCCCCGTTGAAGTACCGCATGACGTTCTGCGCATGTTTCATCAAAATGAACAGAATGGCACGATCGCCCGGCTGCAGCACCGTATGGCCATTCGGGATCCCCGCCTTGCCGTCCCGCACATAGGCGCAGACCAGGCATTCCCTAGGCAGCCTCGCATCCATGAGCTTCCGGTTCGCCACGCGTGCGCCCTCCTGCACGATCACCTCCACGGCCTCGGCCTTCGCTCCTTCTAGGATGGAAACGGACACCACGCCCCCGCGGCGCGCAAAGGCAAGCACCTCGCTGGCGGAAAGCAGACGCGCGGATACCACCACATCCACGCCCACCTTTTCGATCAGATCCGCGTATTCCGTGCGGTAGACGCGCACCACCGTCTTGCGCGCCCCCAGATGCTTCGCCAAAAGCGCGATCATGAGATTCAGCTTGTCGTCCTCCGTCAGGCATACCACCACATCCGTGGAGCCGATGCCCTCATCCGTCAGCAGGTCAATGCTGGTTCCGTCTCCGCAGATGGCAATGCTGTCGCCCGTCAGATGCTCCGCCACCGCATTGCATCTCTCCGGATCCTTTTCGATCACCTTGACATAGACATTCTGACGGCTCAGCATGCCTGCCAAAGAGCGCCCGATACGCCCGGCGCCCACGATCATCACACGGTGCAATTTTTTCGCATCGCGCCGGATGAAATTCGTGCTGAACTGCTCAATCGCCTCCGGAATCCCGATGAAATACGCATTGTCATGCACCATGAGACAGTCGTCGCCATGAGGTATGATCATGCGGTGATCGCGGAAAATCATGCCGGCCAGCACCCCCTCGGGCAGCCGGATATCCTTCAGCGGGATATTCGCCACCTTCGAGCGCCGCGTCACCTTCGCCTCAAAGAGCCGCACCTTCCCCTGCGCGAAATCCTCCACGTTGAGCGCCGCAGGCATCATGAGGATGCGGTTGATTTCATGCGCGGTGATCAGTTCGGGATTCAGCATGAGGTCGATATCGAAATTCTCCTTCAGATAATCCTTCGCCGTTGACATGAACTGCATATCACGGATACGCGCGACCGTATGCTTGCAGCCGTGCTTCTTCGCCAGGATGCAGGCGACCATGTTGACCTCGTCCCCCATGGTCACGGCGATGAAGATATCCGCACCCGCGATATCGGGATCCTCCATCGTAATCGGACTTGCGCCGTTCGCATGGATGGTCAGCACATCCAGATTGTTCTTGACCGCCTCCAGTTGGCTCTCATCATGATCCACCACCACCACGTCATACTCCTCTTTCGAGAGCAGATCGGCGATGGTATAGCCCAGCTTTCCCGCGCCTACGACCACAACACGCAAGCTACTCCCTCCCCGGACATTCAGTTGCGGAACGGTTCATCTATGATTCTTAGGATCTGTTCAGCTCCTTAGCGATTCCTGTACCTGTCCGCAGTGGTTCTGGGATCATAATCCGTTGTCGGAGGCTGGATGTCCATGATCGGAGGCGCCTTTCGCTCCGGCTGCCGCGCCGCGAAGTCCCGGCGATACACATTCTCCTGGGACTGGCCGCGCCCACGGAACTTGTTCCAGAGCCAGCGGATCACCATGAATGCCGCACCAAACAGAATGACATTCGTCAAAATCCCCATCAAATCCGCCATAAAGCCTTCCATCCCGAAAAGGCTCGCAAGCAGGCCGCCCAGCATCATGCCCCCCGCCAGCAGTCCGATATTCCGCAGCGCATTGCCAAAGCGGGAGCCGGTATTGGCATTGGCCGCATTTGCCGTTGTCCCCGCTGCCGCATTCGACTTTGCGGCAGGAGCATCCTTCTGCAGATCCTTTGCATCCTTGGATGGTTGATACTCCTTATTGTTCGGCTTGTCCGCCTTCTGCGTGTTCCCCGATGGCGCGGCCGCCTTTGGCGCCGGCTTGGGGGCAGACTTTGGCATCGAGAATTTCGCGCCGCCCTTCGCCGCGTAGGCGGGGCTTGACATATCCACCACCACTGCAGGCACTGCTGTCAGCAAAAACGCGCCTGCCAATCCTGCCGCCAAAATTTTCTTCCAATCGCTTCGCATATTCATCTCTCCTCCTGATATGCCTTGATATCATCCGGGAACGCATAAATCTCGCCCAGCGTATCCAGTTCCCCGGACAGGTACCGGTCAATATCATCCACATCGATATAGAGCTTGCAGTCAATATCCAGATAGCCCTGTTCCCTCGCCCCGCTCAAATCCCGGATCGCCATGAGCTTCTCGCGGAGCTTCAGGCATTCCGTGCGCGTGGCATGGATGTCCAGCTTGATCTGCGGGACTCCATACTCTTTCAAAATCTCGTCCATGGTGTATCTCTGTGACATCCTAACATTCCCTTCTATGACTTTATCACAACACTCATATATTACCATGTTTGCCGTCTAAGTGCAATTCTCCGTGCAACACTTCCGATTGAAAATGTCCCTGTCTGATTTAATGGTTTTTTAATTTATATTTTCCTTGAAACAGCCGATAACATAAGTGTAAGGAAATTTTGTTGAATCATCAAACAGAAATGAGGTAGAGCGTTATGAAAAAATGCTTGCGAATGCTGCGTATCTGCGGGCTGATGGCAGCCGTCATGCTGCTTTCGGCGGTCAGCGTGTTTGCTGCGGAAACAGACTGGAATTCGTCGGTGATCACGGTGGAAGGCATGGGGATCCCCCCTGCGAACTCCTATAACGCGGTGCAGGCGCGCATGATGGCGCGACGTGCTGCAATGGTGGATGCCTATCGTCAGATTGCCGAAGCAGTCAAAGGCGTCAATGTAGACTCTGAGACAACGGTCGAAAATATGATGGTTCTGAGCGACCGTACGACAACGCGCGTGAATGCGCTGGTACAGGGAGCGCGTATCGTGGAGGAACATGTCATCCCGGAGGGCGGCTACGCCGTGAAAATGCAGGTACCGCTGTTCGGCGTTTCGAACTCTGTCGCAAGCGCGGTCATGGAGCGTCCGACACAGATGGAGGCGTTCCCTCCCCAGGTTTCGAGCGTAGCTCCATCCACCTCCGCCATCAGCGTGAAGGTGGATGTCACGCCGACCATCCCGAGCACGCCCACGGAGCAGCCGAAGAGCATTTCCCTTCCTGAAGGCCGCGCGGCGGGGAATTTCACAGGTCTCATCGTGGATTGCCGCGGTCTTGGTCTGAAGCCGGTCATGAGTCCTGTCATCAAGAATGCGGAGGGCACGCCAATTTACGGCTATAAGAATCTGGACTACGACAAGGTCATCAGCAACGGCATGGCAGGCTATACGGAAGACATCGCAAACGCGTCGCGCGCAGGCAGCAATCCCCTCGTGGTGCGTGCGGTGGGTCTGGACAATCACAACGGGAATCCCGTCATTTCCGTGGCTGACGCAAATCGCGTGCTCATGGAGAACAATGTGACGAAGTTCCTGGACATGACCAATGTGGTATTCGTGCGCTGAGGACGTTGTGAATCTAAGGAAACGCTGATTAAATGAAGTCGTCCAGATTGGCGTAGATTGCATGT
>CALGGN010000281.1 GCA_937915915.1 uncultured Selenomonas sp.
TAAATCTCCAAGGGCCCCTTTTCGCATGGCTGCCGCGAGGTGGGCGAAAAGCGTGGGATTGTCCTTGCCGAGCTTTGCAATCAGTTCCTTGACGGTTTGACGGTTGGTTGTGCCGTCGATTGGACAGGGCGAGCGTACAGGTCGGAAGTCATGTGCCCGGACTGCCTCGATGATTTCTTGTTCGCGGAAATAGGCAAGGGGACGGATGACCGTCAGATCCATACGGTCGAGGTAGGTTTTTGGCGTGAAAGTCGTGAGCTGCCCGGAATAGAGCAGGCTCATAAAGAAGGTCTCCACGGCATCGTCCAGATGGTGTGCATAGGCGATTTTGTTCATGCCGTGCCGTTTCGCATAGTGGTTGATGGCGCCGCGGCGGAAGTAGGAGCAGGTGAAGCAGGCCTTCTTTCCGCTTTGGCTTCGGATCGCCCCTGCGATATCGACTTCGTGCGATGCAAAGGGAATGTGGAGGCTGCGGCAAAAATCCGTAACGTGCTCGATAGCGAATTCCTTGGAAAACATGGGGTCGATCGTGAGTGCGGACAGTTGGAACTGTTTTTTCAGACGCTCGCGCAGAACGGCAAGCGCATAGGCAAGAAACATGCTGTCCTTGCCGCCTGACATGCCGATCAGGATGTGGTCGCCATCGGCAATGAGGTCGAATTCGACCACCGCGCGCATGAGCTTGCTGAAATGGGACTGGGGTAGACGGATCTTCATGGAAACACTCCTCGCTATGTGATATTCCTATTGTAGCATATTTGATGACACATGGATGGCAGGCATAAAAACCTTTTTATGGTTTTCTTTGATTTTGGACAAAAAGGTGCAGGAGTTTCCCGAATTGTGCAGAATAACTCAAAATAGGGAATCATTATCGCTGAAGGCCTTTGTGGCTGTTGGAAAGGAAGAGTTTTTATGGAAATGCTTATTGGGTTTATCGTGTTGCTTGCCTGCTTGGTGGTGGGCGTGCGGCATGGCGGCATTGGCCTTGCCGTAATCAGCGGCATCGGTCTTGTCATCTTTACCTTTGTCTTTGGTTACAAACCGGGCAAGCCTCCTGTGGATGTCATGCTGATCATTATGGCGGTGGTCACTTGTGCAGGGTTCCTTCAGACTTCCGGAGGACTCACGGTTATGCTGAAGTATGCCGAGAAACTGTTGCGGAGCAATCCGAAGCATGTCACGATTCTTGCACCCCTCACGACATGGTTTCTCACCATACTGTGCGGCACCGGACACGCTGTCTATACTCTTTTCCCGATTATCTACGACGTGGCAATCAAGCAAGGCATCCGGCCTGAGCGCCCCATGGCTGTTGCCTCCGTGGCATCCCAGATGGGGATATGCGCTTCTCCGGCTTCGGTGGCTGTAGTTTCGATTGTGGCTTTCCTTGCGGCTGCGGGCAGTGAGTACTCCCTGCTCCAAGTGCTCATGGTTTCCATTCCCGCTACGGGACTGGGAGTGTTCTTTGCTGCTCTTTGGAGTTACCGCCGGGGCAAGGACCTTGAGAAAGATGAGCGGTTCCAGGAGTTCATCAAGGATCCCGAGAACAAGGCCTATGTCTACGGTGATACCGAGAGCCTTTTGGACAAGGAACTTCCCAAGGAATACTACCGGGCAATGTATATTTTCTTGGCGGGTATTGTGGTGATCGCTATTCTCGGCAATGCCTCCTCCATATTCAAGCTCACCGGGATACAGCTCTTGCCACAGTTCCCTGACGCAAAGGGCGCCATGAAGGCAATTTCCATGGTCCAAGTCATCCAGATGGTCATGCTCTTCGTGGGTGCCACCATACTTATGACATGCCATGTGAAGGCCAAGGACGTTGGAGGAAGCCAGGTTTTCCGCTCCGGCGTGGTGGCTCTGGTATCCGTGTACGGCGTTGCGTGGATGGCGGATACTTTCTTCGGTGCACACATGAGTTTCTTGAAAGAATTTTTGGGGGATGCGGTTCAAAATTATCCATGGGCGTATGCAGTTTTGGCTTTCCTGACCTCAAAGTTGGTGAATTCTCAAGGTGCGGCCATTGCCATTGTGGTTCCCATGGCTCTGAACGTGGGGATGGATCCCGTGCTGGTGCTTTCCTTCATCTCCGCGTGCTATGGATATTTCTTCCTGCCGACGTATCCCTCCGACCTTGCCTGCATCGGTTTTGACCGGTCCGGCACGACGCGCATCGGCAAGTACATTTTGAACCACAGCTTCATGATTCCCGGTCTGATCGGTGTCAGCTCGGGTTGTGTTGTGGGATATATCGTAGCGCATGTGATTCTTTGATAGGGCAGTTTTGCCCATGACAGCAAGAAAGAGCAGTCCGTATGTATGGGCTGCTCTTTTTCGCTGTCACTTGGCATGCTTTGCGGTACGTCCTGCGTTCAGGGCAAGCGTATCCTGGCAAAAGTCGATGAAGGACTGCGCGGCTTTGGAGATATAGCGGTCCTTTTTCCAAGCCAGCCCGATATCGACCGTAATGGGCTCAAGCAGCGGGAGCGCCTTGACGCCCGGCGTATCCTCCGCGACAAAATCCAGCAGGAAGGCAATGCCGACGCCATTTGCCACAAGCCCTTTGATCGTGACAATCTGGTTGGATTCCAGTACGATGTTGGGCTTGATGTTGATGGCCTTCAGCTTTTGCTGCATGAGCTCCCGCAGGTAGGAGCCTTCCTTCAGCATGATGATGTCGTTTTTCTCGATATCATCCGGCGCGATATACTTCTTGCGCGCCAGATCGCTCTTTTCCGGCACGCATGCGACCAGATGGTTGCGGGACATGGGCAGGAGCTGCAGCTTGGGGGAGGCATCGGAAATGATGATGATGCCGAAGTCCAATTCATCGCGTTCCAGCTGGGCGCGAATGGAAATGGAACCCTCCTCGTAAAGATACACATCCAGATGGGTGAATTTCCGCTGGAAACTGGAGAAGATTTTGGGGAAAAGATAGGCGCCCATCATGGGAGGAATGCCGATTTTTATCGTACCTTTCTGGAGCTGCTTGTAGTCATTGACCTCCAGTACAGCATCCTGAAGATTGCTGAGCGCAAGCTCCACGCGGTTCAGAAAGACCGTTCCTTCCGGGGTCAGGGAAAGCTGCTTTTGGCTTCTGTCGAACAGCTGGATGCCCAGTTCGGCTTCCAGTTTTTTGATGGCTACCGTGATATTCGGCTGGGAGACGCGAAGCCTTTCCGCCGCACGCGTGATATTGCGCAGCCGGCTTGCCATTTGGAAGTATTCGAGTTGCCTGAGTTCCATAATCTCACTTCTTTCCGATGAATTTGCATCACGCAGGAGGTTCGTCTGCCATACGGATAAATAAAGATTATCTTGCCGTTATGATATCATATTTCATATGAATCTATGATATCATAATAGAAAATTATTGTAAATTCTTTTGCCCGGTCCTGCGGAAAAATTTTCTGGAACTTTTTCTGTATTTGTGGTAGGATTTTTCTTGTATGTATGGAATTATAATTAGGGAAGAAGTGTAGATTTTGATTCCTGTGCAGGGGATTCTGCACGGCGAGCGTCTGGAAGCAATCTTGTTTTAGCAATTTTCCCGAACGCGAGTATAGGAGGATGTTACATTGGAAATATCAACAGTCATAGGTGTCATACTGGGCATTATCTCGGTATTTGTCGGCATGATCCTGAAGGGAGCTCCATTGACTGCCTTGAATAATCCGGCTGCGTTCCTGATTATCATCGGCGGTACATTTTCCTGTTTGTTCATAGGATTCCGCATGGAGCAGATGAAGAATTTCCCGAATCTGATCAAGATGACGTTCCAGGCGCCGAAGCTGCAGGAACAGGCGGAACTGGTGCGGCTGTTCATCGAGCTTTCGCAGATTGCACGCCGCGAGGGTATCCTGGCCTTGGAGAGCAAGGTGCAGGACATCGATGATCCGTTTTTCCGTACGGGGCTCAGTATGGTCATTGACGGTATGGATCCCGAGTTCGTGAGCGACGTGCTGGACGCGGAGCTGGCGGTCATGGCGGAGCGCCACGCAGAGGGGCGCTCGATGTTCACCCAGGCGGGTACCTATGCGCCGACACTGGGCGTGCTGGGCGCCGTGGTCGGTCTGATCGCGGCGTTGGGCAACCTGAATGATATCGATAAGCTGGGACATTCCATTGCGGCGGCGTTCGTCGCGACGATTCTGGGTATTTTCACCGGCTACGTCCTGTGGCTGCCCATCGCCAACAAGCTGAAAATCAAGTCCGAGGCGGAAATCGGGCAGAAGCGCATGATCATCGAGGGCATTCTTTCGCTGCAGGCCGGTGACTCGCCGACCGCAATCGAGGCAAAGCTGATGGTATTCATTCCGCAGACGGCTCGCGAGGGAATAAAGAAGGAGTGATTTGATGGCGAAGAAGAAACGTCCTGCTCCCCATGAGGAAGAAGCGGGCGAGGCTTGGCTGCTCCCTTATTCGGATCTGATGACGCTGCTCTTGGCGCTGTTCATCAGTCTGTTTGCTATTTCGCAGACGGACCAGACGAAGATGGCGCAGATGGCGCAGGCGTTCAGCGCAGCCTTTAACATGGGCGGGCCTTCCTTTTTCGATCAGGCAGGGCCGAGCGTGAGCCAGCAGCGCGAGCTGATGTCCGATGAGGATCGGGGCAATCAGGCATACTTGGCGGAGAATCAGACGCTGGAGCAAATCCAAAAAGAGATGGAAGAATATATCCGGCAGAACAATCTCCAGGATGAGCTGAGCACACAGCTGGAGGAAGAGGGCCTTATGATCCGCATCAAGGAGAGGGCGCTGTTCCCCTCCGGTTCGGCGGATCTGGTGCCGGAGTCCGAGCGCATCGGGCCGATCGTGGCGGGGCTTTTGGCGAGCATTCCCGAGCGCGTGCTGATTTCCGGGCATACGGATACGGATCCCATCAGTACGGCGGAATTTCCTTCCAACTGGGAACTGAGTTCCGTGCGAGCGATGACGTTCATGAAGTATTTGCTTGCCATCAACGACAAACTGAACCCTGCGCGGTTCAGTGCGATCGGGTACGGGGAGTACCGTCCGATTGCGAAGAATGACACGGATGAGGGAAAGCAGATGAACCGCCGTGTGGAGATCTTGATTGCACGCAGTCTGCGGTTCAATCCGAATGAAGGGGTCAGCAAGACCTCGGAAGCGGACGTGGTTGTGAAATAAGAAAAAGCCGGTTGTGGGGAACTGTGCGGCAATGAACGGTACAGTTTCCTGCAGCCGGTTTTTTGGAGACCGGATATGGTGATAGGAATCGGAACGGATATCGTGGATATCGCACGCGTGGAGAAGGCTGTGCAAAGCAGCCATTTCCGTGATCGGGTCTATACCGTGCGGGAGCAGGAATATTGCGACAGCAGGGGCAGGCAGGCAGCGGCCTCTTACGCGGCGCGGTTCTCCGGAAAGGAAGCTGTGCTGAAAGCCTTTGGCACAGGGCTTCGGGGCGGCTCGCTGCTGGATGTCGAGATCCTGCCGGATGAACTGGGATGTCCGCGGGTAAGGCTGCATGGATATTATGAGGAACTGGCTGCCAGACGCAGAGTGAGCAGGATACATCTATCATTGAGCCACGCAAAGGAATATGCGACGGCGCAATGTGTGTTGGAGGGGTTGGAATGAAATTATCCTTGGTCAAGGAAATGCGGGATATCGATCGGCGTTCCGTCGAGGAATATGGGATTCCCGAAATCGTGCTCAT
>CALGGN010000282.1 GCA_937915915.1 uncultured Selenomonas sp.
GCCTGGTATGCCCCCGGGTATAATCCCGTTGCCGGCGCATTCGTTAACCAGACGGAGGAAAAATACGGTAATGACCCCCGTTTCGACATATTCGCGAACATCCAGTGGAAGAAGGTATGCCTGTTCGTTAAATTTGAAAATGCCGGAAAGGGATGGCCTATGGAGCGCCACGACTATTTCAGCGCCCATCATTACATTCATCCTCCGTCCGTGGTGAAGGTAGGGATTACCTGGCCGTTCTATCCTTCCCTCGGTGGAGACAAGACACTTTCTGACCGTGCCGGTTCCGCTATGGGCGGGGGCTCTGGCGCCGGAGGCAGCGCCCTTGGCGGCCTCAAGGGTGCGGCATCCGGTATTGGAGGCGGCAGGCGATGAGATTTCCGTGCGGGATGAAGGCGAAAACATCATGCTCCATACGTCCTATGCCGTGGGGCGGGTGGATGTGCATGATCTGGGCATCGTCATTGTCGAATTGTCGGTGACCAATCTGGCCGATGATGAAAATAAATTCTATTTGCATTTTGAACTGAAAGATTTGCCGCACGCCCAAGAGTTGTTCACGGAAATGCGTGATACCCTGCTGGAGTTAAGGGACAAACAAAAACTGAAACTCTTGCTTTGCTGCACCAGCGGCATGACCACCGGATTTTTTCGGGAAAAATTGAACGAAGCGGCCGAACTGCTCAGTCTGGACTACGAATTTGATGCCGTGCCCTTCCACAAACTTTACGAGGCGGGTTTTGACTATCAGGTCATCTTGTTGGCGCCGCAGATTTCCTATCATTATCAGGAAGCCTGCCAGATTTTTCAGGATCGACTGGTGCTGAAAATTCCGCCCAAGGCTTTTGCCGGTTACGATACGGCGGGGGTATTGCGTTTTGTGCAGGAGGCACGGGAAAATTGGCACGTTACGGCGGAGGAGCGGGCGATTGCCAAGGCGTTGGGAGAAATCCAAAGCGATGCAAACATTCTGTCGGTGGTGGTCATGCCCTTTGCCAATCAAAGCCGTATTGCCTATCGTATTTACGAAAAGGGCGAGCCAATCCACTCCGAGACGGTGATCAAAGGCAAGCTCAGAGTTGCCGAAGATTTGCAGGATATTTTGGACACGGTTACCTGCCGCTGGAAAAAATTCGATGCGGTGGGCATAGCCGTCCCCGGTGTTCCCAAACACGGGCATTTGGAACTTGATGTCAACATGATAGATCCTGAGCTTAATTTGCAAAAATTGTTGGAAGATAAGTATCAAGTGCCGATTGTCATCACCAACAACGTCAATTCTGCCGTCATGGGATTTTATGTGCAGCAGGACAAATATCAAAATATCTTGTTTTTGTCGCATCCGCGCGGCTACACCATACCCGGCGAAGCTATCGTGATCCATGGGCATTTGGTGCAGGGGGCGCACAATATCGCCGGCGAAATCAAATATTTGCTTTATGCCGCCATGCCGCACAACGCGTGGAGAGAACATTGCGCCGACATGGAAATCATCAACTACTATATTTCCATGTCCATCAGGGCCGGCATTTCCATCGTCGATCCGGAGGTCGTGGTGGTCAGAAGCGAAATGATTCCCGATATGGAAAAGCTCAAACAGCGGTTGATCGACGATTATGTCCGTGAAGAATATCTGCCGGAGTTCATCCATGTGTGCGACAAGGAAATGAGCGAATATGCCATGTTGGGGCAAATGATTTTGACATTGGAAGCATTGGAAAAATGATGCTGCGAAACGGGGCAGAATGGTGCATACACAGACAGGGGGAACGATGATGGAAAATCCGGGGAAGTTGGTCATTGGGTACATTGGGAACGGCAAGAGCGCGAACCGTTACCATCTGCCGTTTGTTTTGACGCGCAGGGACAAGATCGAGGTGAAGATGATCTACCAGCGCAGACTGCGGCCGAATGGATGGGAACCGATTCCGGGCGTCGCCTATACGGATGATCTGGAAAAAATTCTGCATGATCCGGAAATCCGGGTGCTGGTCGTGACAACGCCGACGGCGGCGCACGTTTCCATGGCGCGGAAGGTGCTGGAGGCGGGGAAGCACTGCGTGGTGGAGAAACCGTTTGCTACTACTGTCGAGGAAGCGGAGGAACTGTTCCGGTTGGCCAAATCGAAGGGCGTTATGGTGCAATGCTACCAGAATCGCCGTTTTGACAGCGATTTCCTCACGACGCAGCAGGTCATTGCGTCCGGGAAGCTCGGAAAGCTTTTCGAGGTCGATATGCATTATGACTACTATCGTGCCTACGTGCCGGAGCAGGAAACGACATATCGCAGGGAGGATGCGTTCCTCTACACGCATGCCTGCCATACCGTCGATCAGGTGCTTGCGTATTTCGGGAAGCCTCTGGAAGTGCGGTCGGATGTCCGGCAGCTTTTGGGAAAAGGGCGCATGAATGATTATTTTGATCTGGATTTCTTCTATGACGATTGGAAGGTCTCCGTGAAATCCAGCTATTTCCGCGCGAAGCCGCGTCCGAGCTTTGTCGCGTACGGCACAAGGGGCACGTTCATCAAGGCGGAACAGGATCGGCAGGAAGCGGATCTCAAGAAATTCTATCTGCCGGAAGGGCATGAGGATTTCGGCATGGATCTGCCGGAGCATTACGGGACGCTCATCTACTATGATGAGGCAAACGTCTACCATGAAGAAAAGGTGCCGTCGGTGCGCGGCGACTATGCGCGCTATTATGATGCGCTCTATGAAACCATCATGCACGGAGCGCCGCAGCTGGTCACGGAGGAACAGACCATGCTGCAGATGCGGATTCTCGCAGAGGCGGGGAAGGATCTGGGATGAGGCTTTCCGGTGCAAGATGCCTGAAAGCTCATTGGCCGGGGAAAGGATGTGCCTTATGTATCGTTTGATTGCTTGTGATTTGGATGAAACGCTGCTGAATTCGGAACGGAAGGTTTCCGCGGGGGATGTGGAAGCAATCCGCAAGTTCGGGGAACTGGGCGGGAAATTCGTGCTTGCGACGGGGCGCGGGTATGCTTCGGTTGCGGGGACGCTGGAGGAAATCGGCCTCTTGGGGAAGGAAAAGGAATATGTGATTTCCTTCAATGGCGGGGCGATTACGGAGAACAAGGGGAATCGTCTCATCCACTTTGACGGGATTTCCTTTGCGTTGGCGCAGCAACTCTTTGCAAGAGGATTGCAGTATGATGTGTGCATCCATGTCTATACGAAGGAAGTCGTGCATGTGTACCGCCTGTTCGATGGGGAGCGCGACTACATCAGCGGGCGCATGGAAATCGAGGAATTCTTCGAGGACAATCTGGATTTCCTGAAGGGGCAGGATATCGTGAAAGTCCTGTATGTGAATACGGATCCGGACTACCTGCGCCGCATCGAGAAGGATCTCAGGGACATCACGGGGGATGTGGACGTGAGCTATTCCAGCAACCGCTATATCGAGTTCAACCACAAGGGCGTCACGAAGGGCGCGGGACTGTTGCGGCTGGCGGAGCTTTTGGGGATTCCCCGGGAGGAAACCATCGCTGTCGGGGATAATTTCAACGATCTTTCCATGATCCGGGATGCGGGGCTTGGTGTGGGTGTGCAGAATGCCGTGGAGGGAATCCGCGGGGACTGTGACTATATCACGGAGGCAACGCACGACGAGAATGCGATTGCGGAGATCATTGAGAAATTCGTGCTGAGGGCATGATTTGTCCTCAAGCGCCAAGTGCGGTATGCTTACGAAAACATATATACACAGTATGTAAATAAAGCGATGGGAGTTGATTTCTCAATGAAAGGGCTACACGCGACGGCGTTTGCGGCGATGCTGTTTACTGTATTCTTGCTGACGGGGTGCGGGGGTACTGCGGATACGACTGCGGGGGAGATCCGATTGGGGGCCACTGCAGGACCCCATGCAGAGGTCGCGGAGGCTGTCGCCAGGGAAGCAGAGCGGCAGGGAATGAAGGTGAAGGTCGTAGAGTTTTCGGACTATGTAACGCCGGATCAGGCTTTGGCGGATGGAGATCTGGAACTGAACAGTTATCAGCACGAGCCGTTTCTGCAGAGTTTCAACCAGGAGAAAGGAGCGGAACTCAGTCCCATTGGCACGACCATCCTCATGCGCATGGGCATTTACAGCGATAAGGTGCACGATATTGCATCTGTGCCGGAGGGGGCAAAGGTTGCGATTCCCAATGATCCGACCAACGGAGGAAGGGGGTTGGTCTTGCTGGAAAAAGCTGGGCTGATCAGGTTGCGTGAGGGGGTCGGCTTCAAGGGTACCGTGCAGGATGTGGTAGAGAATCCGCGCCATCTCCAGTTCGTGGAGCTGGAGGCCGCACAGCTTCCGCGCAGTTTGTCGGATGTGGATATCGCTGCTATCACGATGAACTATGTCATGAGTGGCGGCCTTGATGTGGAGAAGCAGGGAATTTTTCTGGAGGACAGGAACGAACCGCTGGCCGTGATGATTTTGGCTGTCCGTGCCAAGGACAAGGATAACCCGGACTACAGGAAGATTGCGGAAATTTTCCATTCCGATGCCGTGAAGAAGTTCATCGCGGAACAGTATAAAGGGACAATCATACCGGCAGAATGAGGTGGAAGGATGAAGGCATTGAGCAATCGGACGGCGCATTTTGCCGGCTCGGTTGCAATGAAGATGAGTTACGATAAACTTAGGAGGTTAATTTCTCCTTTCTCTGCCTCGGCGTATGCCATAGCCCACTTCTCGTTCTTTCGCAGGATTCCAGCGGTAATTTCCTCGATTCATAAAAGGAAACGCCCCTGCCGGAGTGAAAAAATCCGGCAGGGGCGCTGTTGACTTTTCTGGAAGTCGTCATTTTTATAACATCCCCAGACCACGCGCTAATTCCTTAATGCGCGGCATAGATAGATGGGTGTATTTCTCTACCAGGGGAAGCTCCATGCGGTCACGGAGCATATCCTTCGCACGTTCCTCGGTTTCAGCTAAAGCTAGTTGGCGCTCTTCTTTGCGTCCTTCTTTGCGTCCTTCTTTGCGTCTTTCGTTAAGAGCTTCGTTCCGAATCGTTTTTGCTTCATACTCTATGACTTTACCTCCCATGATATGTTCTACTCCTTCCCGTACCTTTTGGTAATTTTCTGCAATCAATGCCAGAACGTGCGTGGTCGTAGCGCAAATGGCATTCTTCATAAACGTGTCTATATCTCCGGCTTCCTGCAACTCATCAAGTTTTGTAAGAATGCGGCGATACTCGTCCGTGAGATTCTTGAGTTTTGACGCATCGCTCTCATACGCCGGCAGCTGCGCCATCGGCACTGACGATGATAAAGTTGGAGTCGGTGATGCGCTTTTCCTCGGTGCCGCCGTCTTGGTTCAGGAAATGCTCGTTGGGAGCGAAGATGATTTCCTCTTGTCCGGTGTAGCCCTCTCCAAAAGCCTCGTTCACCACCGGGATGATAAGCTCCCGGCAATCATTCAATAAGGTGCGAAACGAGTCATCATAGGCCGTTGCGCTTGGGTTCTCCATGATTCACACTCCAATCTTTCTGGCTATATCTTACCACAAAGCGAAGCAGAAAGGAAGTCCTTTTCAGCAAAATTC
>CALGGN010000283.1 GCA_937915915.1 uncultured Selenomonas sp.
ATTTTTACCGGATATGAGCAAGCCGTTGTGGAAAACAGGGTTTATAGAGGTTCCCGAAAGTTTTATGTATCCCATTTCCCCGTTTTCCCTGCTGTGGGATGGCGGATTTTGGGCACCCGTCAGACCATGCACTGTCTTTTTTTCGGGGAAATCGGGAAAACAGGGAAATTTACGCTGTGATTTCCTAATTCTCCTGAACTATGCTTGGATCGAGACGATTGAGCAATTTCCTCTGTTCTGGATGCTTCTCCCAAATATAGCGCGTTAAACATTCCTCCAGAATCCCTCTCACATTTTCGGCGATTCCTTCCAGATAACCTTCCCCATCATAATCTCGCATTCGTGCAGATATGTCGCGGATATCCATATCGTGCTCCTGCAAAATTTCCTTTACTGCTTGTGCGATATCGACGCAGTCATCCGGCAGAGGAATATAGGCTGCTATCATGCAAAGCAAATCTTCTTGCACGTAAGGATAGGAGTACCCGACATTCCCATCCTCAAACGTGGCATTAGGGTCAACAGCCAAAACCACTTTTCTCAGCTTTTCCACATCTGCGTCCGACCACACAGAGTGACACGGACGATAACTTGATGAATAACTCATTTCCAGCCTCCTATCCACTGAATCCTGCGTGCGAACACGCGCCGAATTTGAACCAAGATTCTAGTCCACCAGCGGTGCTGTTCCATCCTTCTTAAAATGATAATCACCTCATCCAGTGACTCAATGTCTTGTTTCCATATCGAATTGGGTTCCTCCAAATCGAGGAAGCTTGCGCTGTTGGCACGTATGCTCTCCAATTGGGCTATTATATCTTTCAGTTGCATTTTCCGTCCCTTCCTGAAAAGGTATCGCCCGTTTTCATTCCAACAGACCCTTTTCCTTCATGCTGACAAAGTTGCTGCCACCGATGATGATATGATCGATGGGTGGAATATCTACGATCTTCCCTGCTTTCACTAAACGCTGCGTCACAGCTATATCTTCTCGGCTCGGACTTGGATCTCCCGAAGGGTGGTTGTGGACGAGAATGATAGACGCCGCATGATGGACGATCGCTGGTACGAATACCTCACGCGGATGAACGACGGAAGCCGTCAGGCTGCCGATGGATATGACGTGCCAGCCGATGACGTGATTTTTGGTATTGAGCAGCATGACGCAAAAATGCTCTTTTGCCTCCATTGACAACTGCCGTCTGGCATAGGCCGCCGCATCCTCCGGCCCGTGGATGGTGCTCGGTGGCGGCTGTTTTTTCAGATATCTTTTGGAAATTTCCCTGATAGCAAACACGGCAAGCTCTTTCCGCTTGCCGATGCCATCAATTTTCTTGGGATTGTCAAACGTCTCCTGTAGGGTTCCCGTGAATTTCTCTGGTGCGATGCCCGTTGCCAAGGACAGCAGTTCTCCATCGGAATAGATGTCCATGCCATAAGACGAACCGCATTCCTTGACCTTGTTATCGAAATCTTTCCTGCACATGGATAACCTCTCCTTTCTCAGAACCAACTGGCTCCGATACTCTCGTTCCCTTGGATGTTCCTGTCCACAATCAACCGACAATTCCTGTAAGCCTCCTTCAGCTTGTTCCGCTTGCGGATGACATTTCGGATGATGTCATGGTTGATGGCAAGGTAAAGAGCCTCGTCACGGCTCCATCCTTTTGTGGCGCCGGTGCGCTTCATCGCTATATCCATATACCACTCACAAAAATACGCTTTCTTTTCCCTGTGCAGTTCCAAGGCCCGAAGTGCTGCCAGCGGCGTAAAGTAACCGATGGATTCGTAGATCAGCCCTGCGATCAGGTGGCGGTATTTTTTCAGCTTCTTCTTGTCTTCCTCCGTCAGCATATTAAGCACCTTCCTTTTCGGATAGAATCCTCCTGCGGATGAAACGGTCGTTCCTTGTCCGAAGGCTCCGCTTCAACTGGCGTATCTTGGCACTTGATCTTCTATGCTCCTTGACCATCTGAATTGCAGCCTCCAAAGCCTCCAGATTTCTTCCGTAGGATGGCGGCATATCCAGCCACTTAATCGCCTCCTGCGTGCTCTCCCTCATCTGCTTCAACTGCTCCAAAAGGTCTTTTTCCTTCATTGTATTTCCCTCCATAAAAACAGGAGCAAAAGAACGGGAAACTCCCGTCCTTTGCTCCCGAAAAATTCTCGTCATGCGATTTGCTGCAGCGGTGATGGATTCTTGGTTTCCCCAGACAGAACAGCAGGCTCCATGTCCACATCCTCGAAGCCGATCTTGCCGCTCAATACCTTGATTTGCTCGGCCAAGTTGGCAATCAGGGGAAGCTCTTCGGCTGTCAGTCTTCTCTCCATCTTGAAAGCGGCCTTGGCGTAAGCTATGCCGCCTTTGTTCGTGGCCTTGACCAGAGAGAACCTGGTCACGACCGCATGGCTCTTGATGCCCTTGGAAAGCAAGCGCATGAGATAACGCGCCAGTTCCTTCAGCGAGCCTGTCGGAAGGGACAGCATGATGGGGAACAGTTCACCTTCCCGAAGCAGATATAATCGCTGCCGTTCCTTGCATGCTTTGGCATCATTCTCCCAAGTACCGAACTCATTAAAGACACAGTTCTTACAATCTCCGCCCGGATTTCCATAGCCGGTCACTCCGTCCAAACTGCCACAGTCCGGCGGATTGGATGCTCCCGTGTACTTCTCCTTGAAATAGGCACGGATAGGATGATGATAAAGGATGACCGCTGAAAACTCCTTCTCGAACTCCGGCTCCTCCGGATTTTCCGAGGGAATCTGGAAAAGCGTGGTGTCACCAGACGGCATCTTGATTCTCTCGAAAAAGGCGTTCAGCCCTTCCATTTCCTCCGAAATGACGGAACTGAAATCGAAGTCCCGAAGCGCCAGAAAGCCTGTTGCCTGCTTCGTGGTAATGGATGTGATTTCCTGTATTTCTTTTGCTTTTCTTGCCATGGTGGATTCCTCCTGTCAATTTTCATAGTCCTGGTTCAGCTTGCAAAGCCATTCAAAAGCTCCGCCATCTGTTGCGCATGGGGACAATGCTCCCGCACCTCGCAGTAGTCCAGGCATTTTCTTCCGTTCCATGTCTCCTTGCAGGAACAAGGCGGGGGAAGCTCCCTGTTTTTCAGTGCCTGCCTCAACAACGTTGCTTTCTTCCCGAAGTACCGTTTCAGCCAATGGTCGCTGATGCGGTGGATAGGGATGATATAGATCTGCTTCGTGATACCACGTTCCGCTGCCGTGCGGAGGCTGCTGTCCCTGCACAACGCCTGTATGAACATCCTCCGCACGGCAAAGCCTGCCTGCTCCAGAAGCATCCGGTAATAGTTGACCTGCACTGCCCATTCCCATACATGTCGTACACCATCATAACGGAACTCCTTTCGCGTTTTGGGCTGGCCTTTTTTCGCGCCAGTCTTGTAGACTTCTCCTGTGGGAACATCAACCTTGTAGATGCCCAAGGCTTTCGCCAGTTTGTAGCTACTTGTCACCTTCAGATCGCCCAGTACCCCTTCTTCCTCGTCAATGATTTTCCCGTACAAATCAAACTTCCCGCTGGTCAGTTTGTCTCTCAGTCGAACTTCCCCAAGGATTTCTCCCTCCGTATTCCCCTCATGAATCGTATGGACAGCCTGCCCGTGAAGAGAGTAAAGGACGCTCTGAGGATCGACCGCATAGCTCGTTTTCTTCTTCAGATACGTTTCCCTGACACCTGAAATCAGCTCTGTCACCGTAGCCCCCTTGATTCCTCGGTCGAGGGAATCGGCAACGGCTCTGAGTGTCGGAAGAAACATACATCTCTCTTTCTGCGGGCATGAGGCCAGACAGCGTTTTATGGTGATACGTTTTCCATTGGGGCAGATAAATTTTGTTGCTGGCATAGATATATCCCTCCATAAAATAGGGGACAGGGGATTTCCCTCTGCCCCTCGTGTTTCAGAAGAACATGTTGTCCCTTCTCTCCTTGGATGTAAGCTTTTCAATTCCCCAGCTAACCAGAATGCCCACGGCCTCTAACAAAATCTTGAGCCAAGCAATTTTATCCATCATGCTGTTGCCACCTCCTTCCGTATCGGTGTGATGTTCCGCACGGGAGAGGGAAGGCTTCTGGCCGCGGGGAGCGGCATGGCAAGGATCTCGCCTCCGATGCGTTCCATCTCTGTTGCGCGCTCATAATCCACGGCGTTCTGCGAAGCTGCAGTAACAGCATTCAGCAGGCCATAGCGGGTGTTGTCACCGCTGAGGAAAAGCTGGCGGAAGATGTCTCCGCACTCGTTCTCGGTGAGCGAGAACCTGTCCGCCAAAAGCTCCACTTCCTGCATAGGCTGATGTTCCAACGGAATCCGCATGGCTTCCCGCATTTTTCCCACGGTCAGCATGAATCTGGCTTCATCGGCGGCGCAACGCACCGTGTCCTGCACCTTCATGAAGAATGCCTTATCGTCCTGCGCCAAGGTTTCGTCACTGTAAAGCTCATAAGCGGTATCACAGCTCTCCACTTGCCGCCCGACATGGCGCTTCTTCTGGGAGAAGTCCTTGCAGATCATACCATTCCTGCAGACCAGCCGATAGATCAACGGCTCTACAGTCAGATGCCCCAATCCGACCTCGCTATTGGAAATGACGAATCCTGCCTGCACTACGTCATTGACAGCTATCTCGGCCTTCATTTTCTTATTGATGACCTTGAGATAGAGATGTGCCTCCGTCACCTCACAGCTTTCGATGACAGCGCCTTTCATGCCCCGGATAATGGGCAGGACTGCGGCACAAAGTTCCAGATTGTCGAGCCTACGGTAGCGGTCGGAAAGAAACGCTCTCACGTTTCCATCCATGACGCGCAACATCCGTCGTTCCGGTGTCTGATGGAGCCAGTTGTTGACGTTTTCATCCAAGAGAGCAGGGGCTTCCGTCTGCATCCTCTGGTAATATTTGAGCGGGATGCCCAGCCGCGCCGAAATCTGCTGATGGGCGAGGGGATTCACGCCGAACTCCAGCAGCTTCTCTCCTGTGGCAAAGGCGAGCCGTGAACTATTGTCCTCCGTAACGAAGGACAGCCTTCTCGTGTCCGCAACAAAATCCTGTCTTGCTGCTCTCTGCCTCCGAAGCTCCGTTCCCAATGTTTCCAACGTTTTTCCTTGTTTCATATCATTTCCTCCTTCAAAAAAATGGCAGCAAAAAAGCACAGGCGGGAAAGCCTGTGCTCCATGGATGCTCATAATAATAGTATACAATCAAAATTCTGAACTTTTACAAACGGCAGAATCATCTCTGCTCCCGGCCGTGGAGAATTATCTTATCCCTGATTTCCTTCACGGTTCTTCTCGGTGATTTCTTCCGAACAAAGAGCTTAGAGAGCCTATCGTCAACAGCATCAACAATCCTTTCGGTGGCGCTTTTTTCCAGTGGAACAAACAGATGGCGTAGGCAATCTTCTTTCATAAGGCAGTTTATCTTTATTTTCTATTTCACACCATTCTTGAATCTGTTTATCCGGTATGCCTTTGGAGAAACAGAGCGACGCAAAGCTCTTGCGGAGAGAGTGATTGCCAACATCGGTTATTCCGGCACGCTGGCATGTTTTGTGAACGTGTGACAGCAGGGCGCTTGCTGAGTGACACGGAAGAGGCGTTTTACTGTCCTGGTGCACTTTTACCAGCGCCGCAAGTCGTGGAATCATAATTGGGACGTTGCGAGTGGAAGTGTAGTTTTTGTTCGTTTCCTTTTCAACGTATTTGTGTGACTTGTCCGGCACCATTGCCCCATTGACGTAAATGATATTTTTCCTGGTATCAATCATATCATGCCGCACTACATACATGCTCTCTGATTCCCGCAGACCGTGAAGCTCCAACAGCATTTCTATTTCAGC
>CALGGN010000284.1 GCA_937915915.1 uncultured Selenomonas sp.
TATGATGCGGCTCTACGACATATTACGTATATCGTATTTCACGGATTCTGGTGTAAATGTTTATCTTCACAGCCTTTTGTTTACCGGGGAAGATATGGTGCTGCTGCTTTCAGTCCGGCACTTATGCTGCAGGCATCTACCGGCGGCACTCCTGCCTGGATGAGGTGTTCTGTATTCCAGTGAGCATCTTCGGGAAAGGATATGCCCGCTCCTATGTCCTTCATGGGAATTACCAGGTAGTATCCGTATTCATAGCGGCCAACTACTGTATGGTAGCCTGTCTGGCGGGCACAGATCTGTATTTCGCAGGGATAGCGCTCTGCACTGAGGATTTTTGTGGTACCATCCCATTCTTCATGCCAGGAGTCGCCGTTTTCTATGAGGTCCAGGGTGCAATGGAAGGAAAGTCTGTTCATGCCTTGTTCCCTCCCAGCATCTCATTCTCATGGATGTAGTGTATGGTATGTTCATCTATCAGGTGCTTCCTCTGTTGGGCGCTGTACATCAGGCTCTTTTCACAGATACGGTTCACTATCCGCGGGATTCCAGCAGACAGGGTATGGATCTCGTCCATTGCCCGATCTGTGAAGATTGGCTGCTTCACACCGGCGTATTCAAGATGTGCGGCAATGTACTGCTCTGTATCAGCCCTGTCCAGCGGCGTCAATACGCAGAAGATATCTATGCGCTGGAGGACTGCTGCGTAGCACTGCAGCTTCAGCTTGTCCAGGAGTTCATTCTGCCCGGCCAGTATGAGCGCCACGGGACTCATGGAGTCAAAGCGGTAGTTGAGCATGAAGCGGAACTCTTCAATGGTTTCCTTTTCAAGCAGGTGGGCTTCATCCAGGATGACCACAACTTTCTTGTGCTGTATGCTGCGTATCATTTCCACTTCTTTCTGGAGCTGGCGCTTGGCATCACCACGGTAGAACCTGGCTTCTATGCCCAGCTGTGAAAGGATGCCGCTGTAGAACCAGCGCGGGGTGAGCTTCGAATCGGAGAGATATACCACAACATATTTCTCCGAAGGCAGGGACTGCACGAAGTTTCTCAGTAGCGTGCTCTTGCCGCAGCCTGAGCCTGAGGTGAGGACTGCAAAGAGCTGGCGTCTTGCAACATAGGAAAGACGTGCTATGGCATCAGCCATCTGCGGATTCCTGAACAGGTTGGCGGGCACGTCGCGAATGAACGGCGTGTGGCTCATGGAAAAGAATTCCTCATACATTGCCTTCCGCCTCCTTTCCGAAGAGATTGAAGGATATGGCATCAGCCTTCAGCTGCAAGGTCTTCTTGCGTTTGGCTTCAAGGCCTTCAAGGAAGCGTGAGGATTCAGGTTCTTTGGGCAGGAGCGTCTCAGGCACCCCTGGCTTCTTGCTGCACCACTCGCCCATCACGAGGGACTGGGCCGTAAATGGCTCCATATCTTTGGGCGAGATGGTAATGCTCCGGCAGTCCAGGGGGTCATAGGATATGCTGACCTGCTGGCCGGCCAGGGCCGGGAGCGCTTCGAACTTCAGGTTGCGGAAGCTTATGCAGCCGGAATTGTCCACTTTGCGTATTTCATGGTGGAGGAAGGCTTCAGCGACCATCGCCGCGTCAAGGTGCCTCAGCTGCCTGCTGTCCCGGCTCCATTCCTGCTCAGGGGTTATGCCTTCAGGCGGGACCGAGGCATTCAGGCTGCGGTAGCATTCGGCAATCCCTTCATGGGCTTTCTTGTGGTAATACATGTCCAGCCAGACTTCCCAGTAATGGTTGAGGCTTTCCAAAGTCTGGATCTTCTGGGCGCTTGCCTCTGCAAGGAATGAATTCACAAAGCGGTTGAAGACCTCCACCAGGCCTTTGCTGGCAGGACTGTAGGGCTTGCACCGGGTCACACGGATGCCAAGCCTGCCAAGGGAGCAAAGCAGCTGCTTGGAGACGAACTGCTTGCCGTTGTCGTGGTAGCAGGCATCCATCTTCCCGTACTTCAGGATGGCGCGGCGGTAGGTATCCTCTACAATCTGGCCATCCATGCTGTCGAAGAAGCCGGAGCCGATGACGTACCGGGAGTGGTCGTCAATAATAACCACCAGATAGGTCTGCACCATCGCTCCGTTCTTGCCGATGGGAAGCTTCGGGCCGTACTTTATGTCAGACTGCACAAGCATCATGCGGTGAGGCTTCCAGAAGCGGCGCGAGGAGCTGCGGCTGGCCTGGACGTATTTTTGCATCTGCGCCTTGCCAAAGCCCGCACGCTTCAAGTGCTTCTGAATGGTGGAGCGCTTCAGCACTCCGGGAGCCACCCTGCCCTCCATCTCAAGGATAAGGATGATCTGGTTCACAGAACGGAGAGGAACCTCTCTCTTGAGCTGGATGCACTCCTCTATGAGGCTGGCAAAGTCCTTGGGCAGCGGTTTCACAAGGCGCTGCTGGGGCTTCAGCCCGCCAAAGCCCTTCTCGCGGTAGGTCTTCTCATACCTGTAGAGGGTACGCGTAGAGATATTGTTCTCCGCAGCGATCTGCTGGCGCAGGGCCAGCTGCTTGGCCAGATCCAGGGATTCATCCAGTAGCGGCGCAATCATCTGGTACTTCTGCAAAGCCATCTCATCGTGCTTTGCAGCTACTGATGCATCTTTTTTCATGGTAAGACACCTCCTGGAGACTATCTTACCGAAAGGGCAGCAGAGACACAAAACAAAGCAGGTGCAAAGCTACGCTGGCACCGAACTGCCCGCATTGTAGATGGTGTGAATGACTGTCGCCAGCCAGTCACTGCCACGCACCCGCAGGGCACCGAGCAGAGAGACACCTGAGAGCAGCAACTCATCCGTGAACTGCAGCAGGCGGCAGCCAATGGAACGGAGCGTACTGTCTATGGCAGGGGTGACACGGGAAATCCATTCCTTCCACCGCTCCATGGTAGCGATGCAGGGGTAATCCTCGGTGGCTTTATCTTCCGGGGTCACGACCTCATCAACAACATTTTCAATGACCTCTGCGCCGTAGTGCTTATGAGGCACCAGAATATTTGGCAGTTCATTGTGAAGCCGGTTGCAACAGGGGCATTTCAGGCGACGAATGCATATATGGAAGGTCTTGCCACCATAGGTGCGCCAGATACGGTCCCGGGAATCCCTGTAGCGAAGCTCGCTGCAGCAATCCGGGCAGCGGGCATGTGCCTCATGGCTTAAACAAAAAATATGATCGTCCTTATTGTATGAGAGCTCATAATCTGCTACAATAATCATGTTTGGGGAGCTCCTAAAGGACGGTTCTATCTGGCGAGATAAATCGGCGTTCTTTAGGGGCTTTTTCCTTTCTCTATATTGTTCCAATGACAGTATAGAGAACAGTTCAGCGACAGGCAAGTGTATCAGTTTTAAGACAATTTCGGGGGGCTACCACAGAGTAGCCAAAAATCCCCACACTCGAAATACAATCTGCCCCGGATTGTGTTTGTGTATACTTGCAAATTATCGAATCATTTACTTGATAATAATTCTCAAAAGAGTGATTAATACAGTAACGCAAGAACACAGCAAGCCACATGGCAGAGAGCGAAAGGGGATTTTCAAAATGACCAGAGACGCACGGTTTGGCATCGAAATCGAAATGACGGGCATCACGAGGGAAAAAGCAGCAAAAGCCATCGCCGAGTACTTCAACGGTGAAATCCGCTACGTCGGCGGCACCTACTACGCCTACGAAGTCACCGACTGCCAGGACAGGGTCTGGAAAGTGATGCGCGATTCGAGCATTCGCCCCCAAAAGAAGATGGGCGGGCGCACGGTTTCCGCATCGGATGAGTATCGGGTGGAGTTCGTCACACCGATCCTTGGCTACGATGACATCGAGGAGCTTCAGGAAATCGTCCGCAAGCTCCGCTCGGCGGGAGCCTTCACCAACGCCTCTAACCAAGGGATGCACGTCCACGTTTCCATGGACGGCATGACGGCGCAGGCGCTCAGGAATCTGGTGAACCTTCTCGCATCGAAAGAGGATTTGCTTTACGATGCCATCCAAGTGAACGAAGGGCGCATCGGCTACTGCAAGAAAACCAACCAGCGTTTCCTCAAGCAGCTCAACGAGAAGAAGCCCAAAACCTTGGAGGAGCTTGCCGATGTTTGGTACAATGGGGATGCCGAATACGCCCGCACCAGAAAATACCACGACAGCCGGTATGTCCTGGCCAACCTTCACGCATTCTTCCTCCGAGGGGCATTGGAATTCCGCTGCTGGAATGCAACTCTTCATGCGGGAGAGGTCAAGGCAGCCATCCAGTTTTGCATCGCCATGGTACACCAAGCGGTGACCACGAAGAAAGCGATTTACCGCCGGACAACCACTGACAACCCCAAGTACACTTTCCGCTGCTGGATGCTCCGCTTGGGACTCATCGGCGACGAGTTCAAAACCTGCCGCTACCTCCTTCTCAAGCACCTCGAAGGGAATGCGGCTTGGAAAGAAGCCCCTTCCCGCTTTGGCACAAGCACCCCCACGGCATAAGAGCCGCAGCCCCGAAACCTACCCGCCGAGAGGCGGGCTTGGGGTGGTAGAAGCCAATGGATTTATTGGCAAGAGGGTGTTTATGCGAGAACGGAAAGGATGAATGACAATGAAACCTTATGGCGTGAAACGGTCGGATGTCCACAGGCAGTACCACAACAACGATGTCGGCAAGATGAACCTGCACGACATTGGGAAGGAAGTGAAGAAATCCGCAAGGTTCGAGGCAAGGCAAACGGCGCAGATGGAAGCCAATCAGATGGAGATGGAGGTGGATGAGATGCGGAAACCGAAAAGCAAGGGAAGAGTTTACATCGCTTACGGCTCAAATATGGACATGGAGCAGATGAAGTTCCGCTGCCCGGACGCACAGCTTTTGGGGACGGGAATCCTCGAAAACTGGCGGCTGATGTTCAAGGGGAGCAA
>CALGGN010000285.1 GCA_937915915.1 uncultured Selenomonas sp.
CGCCCAGATTTTTGTCTTTGCCACTTCACTTTGCCTCCTGCATTTGCTTTCTGGCAGCCAGGAATTTTTCCATGATCTCTGCCATGGCTATGCTTTCGGAAGCGGTGAGCTTGAACTCGCTCTTGCCGTAGCCGTTGATGGTGGAGATGAAGTCGCTGAGCTCGTAGCGCAGGCCGCCTCCAAGGAAACGGGTGGAAATCTTCTGGTTCTGTGTCCTATCCTCATAGCACACCTCAAACTCATGAGTGAGCCACCAAGGGGATGGCACCAGAATATATCCCTTGGTGCCGGAGATGAGAAGCTGTCCTTCGGATTTCACCTTCAAGCCGGTCTTTGCCGTAGCTATGGCATCGGGATAGGTGAAATATGCCTTGGTGTAGACGTCCACCCCGTTCTCTGCCAAAAACATCCTGAACTCCACATTCTCATAGTGAAGCCCTAGGATTTTCAGAATCGGCAGGATGGCGTAGCTGCCGAACTCCGTGAAGCTGCCGCCGCATTCCGTGTCCGTCAGCTCCCTGAGGCTGTCATGGGTCAGGCGAGTGAAGCAGGCTTCCACATCCCTTATTTCACCGATGGTGCCGCTCTTGACGGTGCTCAAAAGTCGGATAAATCCCGGCGCATGGGCTGTCTTGATGGCCTCCATCAGCACGAGCTTTTTCTCTTTCGCCAGAGCATACAGCTCCTCCGCCTGCGCCCTAGTCAAGCACAAAGGCTTTTCGCAGAGCACGTGCACGCCATGCTCCAAGGCATTCTTGGCGTAGGCGTAGTGGGTGGCATGGGGCGAAGCAATGTTTACGGCATTGACCTTGCTGTAGAACTCCTCCTCATCGTCCGTGAAAAAGTCCAGCTTATGCTCTTCCGCAAAGCGTTCGGCGCTTTTGATGCGGGGATTGAATACCCCGTCAATGGAAAGGCCGCTGACAAATCGGGACTCGGGGACGAAGCGGCCTGCGATGCGGCCGCTGCCCATGATGCCCATGTGCACCAGCTCGTAGGCCTCGGCTCTCAGCATGGTGCTGGAGATGCCCTCGGTGCGGGGCAGGTAGGTGACCTCACAGTATTCCTTCAGGTAGTCGAAATGCCCTACCCAGTCGGAGCCTACCGTAAATATGTCCACCTGATATTTCTGTATGTCCTCCACTTTCTGCCCTACATGGTCTTCCACGATGATCTCATCGGCAAAGCCCGTGGCCTTGACATTCTCGATGCGTCTCAGGATGGGGTCGATCAGGTTCAGCTTGCCCCGCTCCTCATCGAAGTGCTCCGTGGTGACACCCACGATGAGGTAGTCCCCCAATGCCTTGGCACGTTGCAGCAGGCGGTAGTGCCCTTTATGGAAAAGGTCGAAGGAACCGTAGGTGATGACCTTCCTCATTGACTGCCCTCCCTTGTTATCCTTGCTATTATTGTTGATCCAGCGTGACCACCTCATCCGTCAGTCCTTCGGACTGCCACCTTCCCCATAGGGGAAGGCTCTGTCATGGCCCGCGCCGAAGCGTATGAAATGCAGCTTTCCGCTGTTCGTGATAATCAGGATATCCCAAAGCTCCTGGCTTGCTTCCCCCAAAACTCTGGCAGGGGTGAAGCTCCCCTCTACCTTGCACTCGGTCATGTCCTCACATTTGGCGCAGCCTATGGCGATGATGGGAAATTGCTTTTTTCCCTGCCATGGATAGACAAAATCCGCATGGGCATGGCCGTGGATGTACGCCAGCATCTGTGCCTCGCTGCTGTCAAGCGCTTGCAGCAGCAAACTGCCGTTGCGTATTTCCTCCGACCAAGGATCAAGCTCCGGCAGTGGAGCATCATGGGAGAAAACCAATACACGCCAGCTATCTGGCGTTTCCTTGAGTGTCTCCCGCACCCAGGCAACTTGAGTTAAGTCGAAACCATAGCGCGGCCTTGATTCATTTTCATAGGCACTAAGGAATAAGCAGCGGAGCCTTTGCTCAGGAAAGTCTACATGGTAGTAAGTTTTGTCCTTGTCCCGCTTCCACTTCCCTGCCCCTGCCTGATACAGATCTGCCTGCTCGTGAAGGGGCATGACATCGGGGTTGCCGTGGAAATAGTTGGCATCGTGGTTCCCCGGCACGATGTGCACCGGTACATTCAACTGCTGCAAATCCTTCAGCATGGAGGAAACGTAAAACCCGGTCATGGCTCTGGAGACCGTGCCATCTGTGAGATCCCCCAGATGCACCACACCGTCAAAGTGAACCTTTTCTTGCAGTGCCACGAGATTTGCCGCCGTATCTTGCCATGTGCCGTTTACCGTGGCATGTGTGTCTGCCAATACTGCCAGCACCAAGTCTCCCTCGGAGCGAAGAAGATTGACTTTTTCCGCTGCCTGTTGCACTTCTTCAAGAAATACGCTGGGCGTTCCCTTGACAGCAGTCGAAGCATACGCGACAATCTCCCTCACTGCTTCGGCATCAGTCTCTGTGATCGCCTCCCCATCCACACGCCGCAGACAGAGCCTGAAATAGCAGAGACTGTCGAAGACAAAATCTTCCTCGCCGAACTCCATCCTTGAGGAAGCGCTATCATAGGTGCCCCAAATCTGCTCGGGGGCGTAGTCATAAGTGTGGATGTATTTATCTGCCAGTTCCAGCCTGTAGCAGGCCACTCCATAGCGGTAATGACGGTCAAGCAGGTGAAGCCTGCTGCCCTTGTCCGCAAGGCAGAATCCCTCGGTTGCCATCAGATGGGGAAATCCACGTTCCAGACAGCCATTTTCCGGGTTCAAGCCGAAACCTGCCGTGGCCTCCAGTCTTTCCTTTTCCATCACCCCAGCCTCCTGAGGGCTTCTTCCTTGACCTTCTCCCCGCAAGTGCCGTCCACGTTGTTGGCCAGCTCTGACCACGCCTTGCGCTGCTTGTCCCGGTCATGGCGGCCGGATTTCACATAATCGATAAACCGGCTGACAGACCGATAGGCGCGGTGCTCGGTGGTGGCATAGGGCACATCCAGCCCCACCTTGGTAAAGGATTCCTCCATGGCGGGCTGCCATTCCCTCATCTGTATCTCTGTCAGCCTGCAGGGCTGCTCCCGATAGGTGCGGGTACGGAAATCATACCAGTAAAGACGGTTGTCATAGGTGAACTGGATCGCCCACTCCGGCAGATCCTCATCCCAAGGCCTGCGCCCCGGAATCCATTCGCCGCCGAAGCTGGTGATGGGGGACTGCTGGAGGAAATAGTTGGATCGCCTCTCCTCCCAGCCAAAGGGCAGGTTCATGTCCACTTTCTCCAGTCTTTTCTCAGCCATATCCAAACGCAGGGCCATGTTTCCATAAGCAGGCATCAGCCAGATATAGCCATCCAACCTGATAATGCCTGAGAACTTGTACTGGTCCGTGAAATTCCACCAGTCCGTCTGGCAGTCATAATCTGCCGGATAGGCTTCCTCCCCCAGCACCTCGCACGCTCCTGTATTGGCATCCCATCGACGGATTTTCTTTGTCCGCCACGGGAACAGCCAGTAGATGCCGGATCCGTACTTTTCTTCCACCATGCCGCAACAGTCCGTATCCTCCGGTCCCACTGCCTGCCAAGAATACTCCCCTGTGGCTAGGTCAAAAAGCATGACCCGGTTGGACTGTCGAGCAGACATATAGACGAGATTCGGATAGGAACGCCATGCACAAGGCCCCAAAAGCTCCATATGCTGGGCCGTGACCGTAGGCAGGATTTCCTGCAGGCATTCCTTGTAATAGGTCAGTTCCCCGGTCTCTTCGTCCAGACGCACCATCGCCGGATAGCGGTTGGGCAGGAAGAAGAGATAATGCTCATATTTCAGGATGCCGCCAAAGTTCCCGAATTCCAAGGGATTATTGAAAGGAATGTCCTGCCTTTCCCCGGTGCTTTCGTCATAGACGCAGATAGACTCCGCACTGCCCGGTGAGAAATAAAACCTGCGGTCATCCTCATCCCGCAGAAAGGAGCCGTAATTCTTGCTGGCAGGCGTCCTGCCGAAATCCAGCAGAGTCTCTATGTCCCCTGTGCTGCGCCTCATGCGGCAGAACTTGTTGTAGAGCGGCACCATAAAATAGCTGTAATCCTTGTCATAGATATGGGCGCCTATCTGCAGCGCACACCGCTCCTCCACAGAGGGTTCCCGGTGCAGCATCCAGTCATCAGCCAAGAAAACAGGTTTCCCCGCATAGCCGAACATGCTGACCACAGAGGAGGATCCCTCGCCCAAATATCCGTCACAGATAGCCATGGTCATGTCCAGATCCGGGGTATCATCGAAGATGCCAATATCCTGGGATATATAAAGGTTCTTTAGATTCACATATTCATCCAGAAGCTCCGGTCGCAAGGAACTGATGCAGGACTCCATCAGTGGATGCGGACGCCAGATAAGAGCCACGTCCCTGCGTCTCTGGAAGGTTCCGAAGATGTAGCGCATCTTCTTCAGGAAGCGCCCGCCCTGCTGCAAAACGCCGGAAATGCTGGTGTTGTAGAAAATCACCTTGCGATCGGCGATGTAATCAAGCCACGCTTTCGGCACATCGGGATGCTGCTCGCAGTAATACACCCGGTCTATCTTCGGAGAACCCAAGGGCACCAGTTTCTCCTCCGGCACATAATCCTCAAAGCAGCGGATTTCATTCTCCTTAATCTCTGAAAACTGCATAGGAGCAATCTCCATGCGCTCCTTCTGCACCACCATGAAATCCATGTCCTGATACACAGACTGGACGGCATGCATTTCCGGCCATCGCCTACCCGTCACGAAATAGGGCACATAGACCAACAAATCCGTGCACTTCCGCAGGTTTTGAGAATAGTATGCAGAGTCCACGGAGGTCGCCTTGTTGAACTTATCATATGGATTATGTATAAAAATAGCATCCGGATGCATCTGCTCCAGATCAACCGTCTGCCAATCCAAAGTCGGCACATCCTTCGGAAATCCATCCCTTTCACAGTGCCACTCCTTAGCTGTCCCATCAGGATTTCTGTCACAGTAAGGGATGGGAATCACGTAGGCAATGCAGTGATCCCCGTCCTCATAGGCTGCCCGCCAGATGCTCTCCAAACTGTCCCACATACTAACTTTATATGGTAAAAAGCAGATCTCTTTTTTGAACTTCGTCTCTTTGGTAGTTTCCACCACAATGTGCCGCAAAAGCTCCCGACACAGAGAAAGCATCTCCTGTGCATCATTCCCCGCGTCACCGGATTGTATCTGACGGAAAGCCATGATGAGGTCATCATATATCTCCCCATATTTCTCATAGGTAATCTGAGGCAATCCCTTTTTGCACAAAGCCTGTGCTTCCTTCATTCTCTGCAAAAGAACGTGAGCGTCCCGAAAGTTCCCCTCTGCGGCCAATTCAAGGGCTACATCGACGCTTTTCAGTTTTGATAAAAGCCTGTTCTGTATCGCCATCTGACACGCTCCTGTATTTTCATGGAATCACATAATAGCCTTATATGGCAAGCCACCAACAACCCCCACGGGCTAGGTTCATTATACCTTTCTTTGCAGTTTGTGTCAATTGTGAAAAATCACACATCTCCCCGGTGCTGCCATCCTTTTCCGCTTCTTAACCGCATCCCGAATTTGCTCCAAAAAAGCACCGTCTTAAAAAGAAAGAGGATCCCGTTCCCTGCTTCGGATGGGATCCTCTTTTTGATGTCATTTATACTTACTATTTGTTCACCGCAGAAACAATCTCAGCATTTACATCTGCGAAGATATTGGCCTCCTGCGCACTGTTCTTCACCGTGGCCGGAATGACTGCGTGCTTGGCAGAGCCATCATTCTTCACCAGATAGACCTGCAAGGTGTAATAGTACCCAATAGAAGCCAGCAGGTCAGTTTCCTCCTTGCTCAGGGAAATCTTGCCCTGATAGGAGTCCTGCAGCACGGCCTTGGCATAATTGCGCATAACGTCCGTGAGATCTGCTGTCACCACGGCTGTTTTTCCGGTTTTTGAGTCCACCGTCCAGGCACACTTGGGATTGCTTTCGGCCAAGGCTGCATTGAGATAGTTCACAGTTGCCAAGGCATCCTTTTGATCTGCCTCGCTCATCGTAGCGATGCGATCCCTGACTGCCTTGTCCCTAACCTCGGAAAGAGCCTTGCCGTCAAAGGTGAGCTGCATGCGCATCTGGCCGTTGCCCGCATCCTCGCACTGCACATCCGTCACGGTGGCAGCGTACTTCCGTTTGGTGTCCCGGTCATCGGATGTGACCGCATCGATCAGCCAGGAAAAACCTCCGAGGATGTTTTCTTTCTGCCACACATTGCCGCGCTTCCCGTAAAAAACGACGACATTGCCCGAGCGCTCCGCATAGAAGGGCATTTCATACTGCTGGGTCTGCTCCGCGGCCAGATTCGTATAGCTCCAGCTCAGCTTCCCATCAGCCACCGCAGAACCATCCTGCGACAGCTGGCCATCGGATATAACATTGGACTGGAAGGTCGGCCCGCTGAACATCAGTTCCAAATGAAACCCTTTGGACTCGTTCACGTCCTGCAGATACGCCCCTCGAAAAGCCTGCATATCCGCCTCTGCTGCCAAAGCCCTGCTGCCGCCGAAGGTCAGTCCCAGAACTGCCGCCAGCAAGGTGAAAACCGCGAAAAACTTCATTCTCATGATACATTCCTCCTCGTGAATCGAAAACATTGGAACATAAAATATCTTCACGCATGTTATGATTCTGCATCAAAAGGATATTTCCTTCCTTACTGCCGGAAAATTTTCGCACCACTCATGCTGCGTCGCTCTCATTACCCACTGACAAAGGTAAAGGTTTTGCTCAACTTTTCCAATTCTTCCATGAAGCAATCATTCAATATCTCGATATGCGTTCCCTTCATGCCCATGGAGGTGGATTTGATCACGCCTGCCGATTCCAGCTTCCGAAGGGCATTGACCACCACGGAGCGGGTGATTTTTGGCTCTGCCTCCGCCACGGATGAGGCTACCAGCATGCTGGATTTGGGATCCAGTGACTTGAACACTCTTATCATGGCTTCTTTTTCAGAAAGGGACAGTGTTTCAAAGGCAACCGTGATCGCGGCTTTTTTGTGCGAGATAAGTCTTGCCTGATCCGCAAAGGTGCTGTATATCCGCAATCCCATGACAACGGATGCATATTCCGAAAGCAGGATGTCATCGTCATTGATCTCGCTGTCGCCCTTGACGACCACCAGCGTTCCGATGCGCTTGCCTGCCCCATAGATCGGGACGATGGCCGCATTCCTTCCGTGGAAGGGATTCCGATCCCCTTCCTGTTCTTTGGGAAGGGTCTTCCCCACGTGAGTTTCGTCGATCTTTCCCAGCTTTTTTACATATTGTGGCGCGAAATGGCTCTCGCCGCCCTCCGGCAAAACACTTTCATCCTGATTCGCATAGCCCAGAAATTCACCTTTGACATCAATCAGATAAATCTCCGCATCCAGCACATTCCCCAGACATTGGCAGATCTCCGAATACTCCATGTTCTCCGAGCGGTGGATCAGCCGATTGATCTTTCTCATTTTTTCAAGCGATGTTGACATTTTGCATCTTTCCTTCCGTTTCAGATCCTCTGCACCATCCCTGTTCTCTGTCTTTCTATTCTATCATATCTGAAAATTGGAATCAAGCACCTCCAAAGATGAGGGAACACGGGGCTTTTCATCGAGCAGAAGTCGACGAAAGAACAGAGGCAACGAATCCATAAGGCTATCGAGCTCTCTTCTCACTCGCGCAGAATCCTGTCAATGTCTTCCCCTGCGAACAGGAGAATCTGCTCTTCCGCCGCCTGCTCCCTCAGTCTCTGGCTGAAGCCGAAGAAGGAGAACACGGCATAATGCAGTCGTCCAGGATGCTTCTGCGACGGAAACTTCTCCCGCAATCGGCGCAGGACATCCGTATCCGCACCGCTGCGCCTGTACTTGCACTCGCAAAGCAGGTAATTTTGTCCTTCGAAATCCACGGCAACAATGTCTATCTCCTCGGACACCGTCCGCTTCGCCCCATCTTCCGTGTGCATCACCTTGTCCCACCAGCGCCCAGCTTTCCGAAACCTGAACGGCAGCCTGCCCTGCTGGTTCAGCCTTCGCAGGGTTTCCAAGGAGATTTGTTCGAAAGCGGGCGCTATGAATTCTGGAAGGCGGTGCTCTATCTGCGTCCGATATATGCTCTGAACGTCCCCAGCGGCCAGTTCCGAGGAATTGCCGTAGCAAAAGGCGTACCAGAAGCGGAAGAACGCATCCGACAGGCGGTAGATGCCTCTGCCACGAGCCGCCCTTTCCCTGGGCTGTGCCAGGACAGAGAACTCCCGCTCCACCAGCCTCAGCTCCATGAGATTCCTGAGATAGGCGTTTATTTTCGAGCTGTCCAGCCGTGTCCGCTCGTGAATGGCATTGAGGGTTGTGCATCCCTGTGCGATTGCTTCAATAATCACATTGTAGATGCTGGTTTCCCGAAGCTCCTGATGCAGCAGGAACTCCGTCTCGCTTCCCAAGACGCTCCCCCTTGCCAGAATCCTGCGCTGGACATTCTCCGCAAAATCCGCTTTCGAATCGAACTGCTGGAGATAGTGAGGAATCCCTCCCAGAACAGCATAGCATGCTATCTGCGTCTCCAGGGAGCTTCCAGGAAAGAATTGCCTAGCCTCGGCAAAACTGAGGGGCAGCAAGCGATAGATTCCCGTGGCCCGTCCATACAGCGGATTCTTCTCCGCCAGCAGTTCACGCTCGATGAAGCTGAGCGAGCTGCCGCACAGCACCAGCATGACCTGCTCATGCTGCAACAGTTCATCCCACAGGTTCTGGAGCACGGACGGTATGGATGTGTTCCCCTGCACCATATAGGGAAATTCGTCGATAATCAGCAGCTTCCTTCCCGGCATCGGCAGCTCCGTCACGCTCCTGAAGGCTGCCTCCCAGTCGCTGAACCGGTTGATGTATCTTCCTGCGGGCATGCCAGTGGCAAGCATACGCCCAGAAAAGCGGGCAAGCTGTTCAGAGTCAGGACACTCCGCGCAGGCGTAAAAAACCACTTCCTTGTCCTTAGCGAACTGTCTGAGCAGCTCGGTCTTGCCGATGCGCCGTCTGCCATAAAGCACAATGAGCTCCGCCCTGCCCGATTGGTAGCGTTCCTCTAGGAAAGCGAGCTCCTGTTTCCGTCCAACAAACATTGCCTCACATCCTATATAATCTTGATTTATGTAATTTAAATTATATAACTTTATATTTATTATTAAAACAAAAACTAAAAAAAATTTATTATTTATAATGGGGATTGGGGATTGGGGATTGGGGATTGGGGATTGGGGATT